>NZ_BAABCQ010000097.1:20103-29960 GCF_039539045.1 Streptomyces marokkonensis | reverse complement strand
GTGTGAAGCCGCATTATGTTCGCAACCGGTGTACCCGTCTCCGCGGTGATCTAGCCTCGCCAAGCATTACGAGCGAGGAGACATCCCAAGAATGAAGACGCAGCGCCGTATGATCCGCCTCGGAGCTTTCCTCGTAGCCCCCGGCTACCACATCGGCGCCTGGCGCCACCCGCACGCCCACGCCGACGGAGGCCTGGACTTCGGGCACTACCGGGACCTCGTACAGACCGCGGAGCGCGGCAAGTTCGACATGGTCTTCCTCTCCGACGGACTCGGTGTCCGTACCCCCTACCGGGACGAGGAGGAGCTGAGCCACTGGGGCCGGAGCGTGCAGTTCGAGCCGCTCACGCTGCTGTCCGCGCTCGCCGTGTCGACGGAACGCATCGGCCTCGCCGCGACTGCCTCGACGACCTACCACGAGCCCTTCAACATCGCCCGGCAGTTCGCCTCGCTGGACCACCTGAGCGCGGGCCGGTCGGGGTGGAACGTCGTGACCTCGGTGACCGACGCGGAGGCCCGGAATTTCAACCGCCAGACCCAGCTCGACCACGCCTCGCGCTATCACCGGGCGCGGGAGTTCATGGAGGTCGTCACCGGGCTGTGGGACAGCTGGGAGGATGACGCGTTCCTGTACGACAAGGAGGCCGGACGCTTCTTCGACCCCGACAAGCTGCACATCCTCAAGCATCAGGGCCAGCACTTCTCGGTCCACGGCCCGCTCAACCTCAGCCGTGCCCCACAGGGGCATCCCGTGATCATCCAGGCCGGCGCCTCCGCCGACGGCCAGGACTTCGCGGCTCAGTGGGCCGAAGTCGTCTTCACCGCCCACCAGCGGCTCGACCAGGCTCAGGCGTTCTACCGGAGCGTCAAGGAGCAGGTCGTCGAGCACGGCCGGGATCCCGAGCAGGTGAAGATCATGCCGGGCGTGTTCCCCGTGATCGGCAGGACCCGGGCGGAGGCGGAGGACAAGTACGCCGTCCTCCAGGACCTCGTCGACCCGGTCGTGGGGCTCGGCCTGCTCACCTGGCTCCTCGGGGACGTGGACGTCTCCGGCTACCCGCTGGACGGTCCGCTGCCCGAACTCCCCACCACAGAGGGCAGCATCAGCCGCCAGCAGCTCCTCTACGAGAAGGCGCGCAGTGAGGGCCTGACCATCAGGGAGCTCTACCACTCCGTCTCCGGTGGCCGAGGGCACCGCATCGTGATGGGCACGCCCGAGAGCATCGCGGACGAGCTGGAGGAGTGGTTTGTGAACGGTGGCGCGGACGGGTTCAACGTCATGCCTCCGCTGCTCCCGGACGGGCTGGACGAGTTCGTCGGGCTGGTCATCCCCGAACTGCAGCGCAGAGGACTGTTCCGTACCGAGTACGAAGGCACCACGCTCCGCGAGCACCTGGGCCTGAACCGGCCACGCGGCGCGGGGCAGCGGCCCTGAACCTGAGACACCGGACAGCGACTGGAGGACCAGCCATCAGCACGGAAACACATCCCGGGCGAGAACAACCCCCTGGGCCGAAAGGGGAGTCCGCCGCTGACGCGGTGCCGGCCACCGCGTTCACCGCCGCGCTGCGCCGCCACGCCTCCGGGGTCACCGCGATCACGGGCCGGGGTCCGTCAGGACCGGTCGGCTTCGCCGCCACGTCCTTCACTTCGGTGTCCCTGTCACCGCCCCTGGTCTCCTTCTGTGTCGGCGTCGGATCCAGAAGCTGGGCCGCGCTGCGCGCGGCCGACCACTTCGGCGTCAATGTGCTCAGCAGTCGGCAGAGTCAGCTCTCGGACCGCTTCAGCCGCACGGACGTGGACCGGTTCGCGGACATCGGCTGGTGGGAGGGGCACGCCGGGGTGCCGCTGCTGGAAGGTACCTGCGCGAGTCTTGCCTGCCGCCGCTGGTCGGTGCTCCCGCTGGGCGACCACATGCTGGTGGTCGGTCTCGTGGTGCAGGCGCACACCGGGTCGGCGGACGACTCTCCGCTGCTCTACCACGAGAAGCGGTACGGGCGGCCGGCGTCACTGCACGGACCGGAGGGGACCGGGCGGGCGGCCACCCCCCGGCCTTCGGTGCTGCCGTGCTGAGCCGCTTCCTGCCCCCGCGCGGGCCCGCTCGCACGCTGACCGTGGTCACGCTGGTGCACAGCCTCGGCCAGGGTCTGTGGATGGCACTCAACGCCATCTACGCGGTCACCGTCCTCCACCTGTCGCCCGGGCAGTTCGGCATCGGCGTCGGCGTGGCCGCCGGTGTCGCGCTGGCGCTGAGCACCCCCACGGGGCACCTCGCCGACCGGATCGGCCCCCGTCCCGTACAGCTGTGGTCCTTTCTGGCCCTGGGTCCGCTGACGGCGGCGCTCCTCTTCGTCGACGGGTTCGGCCAGTACATCGTGGTCGTGTCGGTGCAGGCCGTGGCGTACAGCGCCAGCCGAAGCGCCCGGATGGCCATGGTGGCCCGACTGCTCCCCCCGGAAGAGCGGGTGACCGTACGCGCCTACCTGCGGGCCGCGAGCAACGTCAGCGTCTCGGTCGGTGCGGGCATCGCGGGCGTCCTGCTGGCCATCGGATCGGTGACGGCCTACCAAGGGGCCGTCGTCCTCAACGCCTCCACCTTCCTCATCACCGGCCTGCTCACGCTGATGCTGCCTTCCGTACCGCCCCAGCCGACCCGGCCCGGCCCGGCGCTGGTCGTGCTGCGGGACCGCCCGTTCCTCTCCTTCACCGTGCTGGACGGCCTCCTGTCCATGCACAACCTGCTGCTCGATGTGGCACTCCCGCTGTGGGTGCTCCAGCACACCAATGCGCCACGCTGGATGATCGCCGTCATCCTGCTCATCAACACGGTCGCGGTCGTCCTGCTGCAGGTGCGGGCCGCCCGTGGCACGGACACACCGGTGCCGGCCGCGCGGGCCAGCCGGGCGGGGTCGGTGTGTCTGGGCGTCGCTTGTGTGGTGTTCGGAGTGAGCGGAGGAGTTCCGGCGCTCGTCGCGTCGGCGCTGCTGGTCCTGGGCGCGCTGGTGCACGTCCTGGGCGAGGTGCGACAGGCGGCCGGAAGCTGGGGCATCGCCTTCGGGCTCGCCCCCGAACACGCTCAGGGGCAGTACCAGGGCACCCATGCCATGGGCGCCGACATCGGCAAGATGATCGCGCCCGCACTCCTGACGTGGTTGGTCATCGAGCACGGGACGGCGGGCTGGCTGGCGCTGGCCGTGCTCTTCACCGCGCTCGGCACCGCGATGCCGTGGGTGGTCGCCTGGGCGGAACGCAGCTTGGCCGGGTCGGACGAAGCCGCTGAAACCGCCACATCGACAACGGGAACACAGACCAGCGACAAAGTGAAAGAGACGGAAATCAGTGGGTGAATTGCTTACCTCGTTCGGCATCCGGGACACCGCTGTCGGCGACACCGGTACGGCGAGTCCTCGGGGAGAGTTCTCGTGGACGGCCGACGGTTTCCAGGCCGTCGACGCGTTCGACGACGCCAGAGGCCTTCGGGCTACGGACCTGTTCAACACCGCGTTCGCCCTGCTGATCCACCGCTACAGCGGGCAGGACGACATCGTCCTGGCGTGGGCCGACGGAAGAACTGGCACGCATGCTCTTCCCCCGGTGGAGATCCGCTCCAGAATCAGCGAGGACGTCTCGTTCGCCGTTCTGGCCGCCGCTCTCTCAGCCCAGTGCGAGGGCGCGGGAGCGGACAGTACCCCCGCTGAGCCCCGGCCCGCCGACGGTTTGCGGGCCGGTTGCCTGAGTCGCGAGCCGGAGGCTGAACTTCCCGCGTACATCCACGAATTCGGCCTCCTGCTGGATGTGGTGCACACCCCGGACACGGTGCGTTTCACCCTGCACTACGACGGTGGCCTGTTCACGGACGACTTCATCCGCCGCCTGGCCGCCAACTACCGCACCCTGCTCCTGAACGCCTGCGAACGCCCCGCCGCGCACGTCGGTGACCTGGCCCTCCTCTCCGACGAGGAGACCCGCTACCTGCTGGCGGACGTCAACGCCACCAGCAGGCCCTTCCCCCACAGCCGTACCCTGCACGCGCACGTCGAGGCCCAGGCCGCGCGTACCCCCGACGCGCCCGCCGTGGAATGGCGGGGGGCGGTGCTGACGTACCGCGAACTCGACGACACGGCCAACCGGATTGCCCGCGCCCTGCGCTCCCACGGCATCACCGGTGGGGCAAGGGTCGGTGTCTCGGTGGCCCGCACGCACCGCACGGTCTGCCTGCTGCTCGCCGTACACAAGCTCGGCTGTTCCTACGTGCCGCTGGACCCGGCCTATCCCGCCGACCGGCTGAGCGGTATCGCCGCGACCGCCGACATGGCCGCCGTCGTCTTCGACGGCGATGGCGACGCGGACGTGGACTGGCTCGGCGCCATCGACGCCGTACCGCTGCCGTGGCGTGAGCTTTGGGAGAAGGCCGCGAGCGAGGACTCGGCGCCGCTGGACATCGCCGTTGACTCCGGCGCTACGACGCACCTGATCTACACCTCCGGCTCGACGGGCCTGCCCAAGGGTGTCGTCATCAGCCACCGGAACGTCGTGGCGCTGCTGGCCTGGGCCTGGGACACCTACCGTCCGGACGAGGTGTCCCGCACGCTCTTCGCCACCTCCCTGAACTTCGACCTGTCGGTGTTCGAGCTGTGGTGCCCGCTGACGATGGGCGGCTGCGTCGTGGTCGTCGACAACGTACTGGCGCTCACCGAGGGGGAAGAAGGCGGTCAGCTGCGGCCGTCCCTCGTCAACACCGTGCCCAGCGCGCTGAGCGTGCTGCTCCAGCGCTCCGCGGTCCCGGACACCACCAAGGTGCTCAACGTGGCGGGCGAACCACTCCCCAAGGAGCTGGTCAACGCCGCGTTCGCGAGCACCGGCGCCGAGCGGCTCTACAACCTCTACGGGCCGTCCGAGGACACCACGTACTCGACGTGGAAGTGCTTCACCGGTCCCACGGCGGACACCCCCACCATCGGTGTACCCATCCACAACACGGTCGCGTATCTGCTCGACGCGCACGGCCGACTGGTCCCCCGCGGCGTGGCGGGCGAACTCCACCTGGGCGGCGACGGGCTGTCGAGCGGGTACACCAACGACCCGGAGCGCACCGCCGCGGCCTTCGTCCCCGCCCCCGCCCACCTCCCGGCCGGGACGCTGTACCGTACGGGCGACCTCGCCCGGTGGACCGAGGCGGGCGAGCTCTACTTCATGGGCCGTAAGGACAACCAGGTCAAGGTCCGCGGATTCCGGATCGAGCTGGGTGAGATCGAGGCAGTGCTGCGGGAGACCGTCGGCCTGCGTGACGTGGCCGCCCTCGCCGTCGACCGGGGCGACGACACGCTGCTGGTCTGCTACGTCGGCCTCGACGGCGCCGACATCCCCCGCACCCGGATGAGCGAGCACCTGCGCCGGAAGCTGCCGCACTACATGCAGCCCGCGAAGATCATCACCGAGGAGCGGCTGCCGCAGCTGCCCAACGGCAAGGTCGACCGCAAGGCGCTGGCCGCCCGGACGGTCGACTGGGGTGTCGGCGTGGGCGCGGTTGAGGGCGCCGGGTTCACCTCCGACGACCCGGACGAAGCCACTGTCGCGGGCGTGTGGTCCGACCTGCTGGGCCTCGCACGGCTCAGCTCGGACCTCGACTTCTTCTCGGTCGGTGGCCACTCCCTGCTGGCGACCCTGCTGGCCGCCCGGCTGAGCGACGCGTCCGGCACCCCCGTACGCGTGGCCGAGATCTACGGGAACCGCACCCTGGCCGACCAGGCCGGGCTGATCCGCCGGAAGAGGGCGGGCGCCGCGGACACGGCGGACCCGACCGCCGAGGCCGGGCCTGAGGCCCGGCTGCGCGCAGTCGCCGAAACGCTGCGGGAGTCCGCACGCGGGCACGGTGTGCCGGGCGCCGGCGCCGCCGTGTACCTCGACGGCACGCTGGAGCTCACCTACTACGGTGTGGACGACGCCGAAGAGGGCAGGGCGCGCACCGCGGAGTCCCGGCAGCGCGTCACCTGCGTCACCAAAGCGGTCCTTGCCTTTGTCTCACTCCAGCTCGTCGACCGTGGCCTGGTCTCACTCGACGAGCCGCTCGACCGTCACCTTCCCCAAGCCTTCAGGCGCAGCGACGGCCGCACGGTCCAGGTGACACTCCGGCAACTGCTCTCACACACCAGCGGTATCGACGACTCGTACGAGGTCTGGCACGACACCGGCTTCCCGGACCTGGACAGCTACCTCGCCACCTTCGGCGAGTACGGACAGATCTTCGAGCCGGGCGAGGTCTTCGCGTACTCCGCCTGCGGCACCACAATCGTCGCAGGGCTCATCGAAAAGCTGCTGGGCATACCCTGGCGGCGAGCCGTCAACGAGCTGCTCCTGAGGCCCCTCGGCATCATGGAGATCCCCGAAACCCTCGCGGAGGGCGGTCATTACGGCGGCACGGTGGCAGCCGGGTATCTGTGGGACACCTCAGCCCAGGACTTCGTACGGCACGCCCCGGAGCAGCAGACCGTCGCCGACGACGCCGCCGGGTCGTTCTCGGTCTGCCTCACCCTCGCAGAACTCGCCAAGATCGCCCTGCTGGCGCTCAACGACGGCGTCGCCGAGGGCGGCCGGCGGCTGCTGTCCGCCGAACTCGCCGAGCAGATGCGCACCCCGCAGACCGACGTTCCCGGCCACCACTTCATGCACGCCTGGGGCCTGGGCTGGCTGATGTTCGGCCCGACTGCCTTCGGGTTCAACTCCAACGGCAGTGGCCACCACAATTTCATCCAGATCTTCCCCGAGCAGCGCTCGTTCCTCCTTCTTCTGGCCAACGCGTACCCGGTGTTCGGCCTGTACGAGGACGTCCTGCGATCGCTGACCGGCGAGGGCCTGATCCGAAGAGGCGAGCCGCTCGGCATCGCTCTCGACGACTGCGTGGGCCTGTACGGATCCGACGGCTACCGCCTGAACGTTCTCCGCGGCGCCGAGCATCTGCGGTACGAGTACGCCGAGCGCCGGCCGGACGGCACATGGGAGCCGCTGGACGAGGGTGACCTCGTTCCCTCGGGGGCCGGTGGGTTCAGCTCGATGTCGGAGAAGAACATTCTCAAGGGTTCGATCTCCTTCATCTCCGCTCCCGGCACCGGGTCGGACACACCGGAGTTCGTCAGGATCGGGCAGCGATTCGTGAGAAGGAGGAGCCTGAATCACGAGTGAAGTGGCTCGCGACACCGCTGTCGGTCACCGGCAGCGCCCGGGTCATATCCCCGCCTCACAAGGCACTTGGCGGCGCGTGTCACCCATGGCCCCCCTCACCTGTTGATCACGGCGGGTGACACGCGGTTGGCGGCGGGACTGTGCGGGAGCAGGGACGACGGGTCCTCGACGCCTTCGGATCGGTGACGTACCCGGTCACGGGCCGCGAGACGGGCGAGATCCCCGGACCGGTCGTGGTGGGGACCCCGCAGTGGTTCGACCCCGCCCTCATCACCCGCCCAGGGAGATCGTCGTCGACGGCTGGGACCTCTACCGGCGAAGCCGGTCCCCCGGTCGCGTACAGCAGCAGCTGATTCGTACGCTCGCGCAGTGACCTGACAACGAAGCAGCGCCCGACCCGACCGAAGCCGACTCAGGCACTGCACAGCAGGTCAGGAGGCATTTACCTCCCCCTGCCACGGGTAGGCCCTGTGGGACTCGAACCCACAACCAATGGATTAAAAGTCCACTGCTCTGCCAATTGAGCTAAGGGCCCGGGGCGTGTTGCGTGATGTTGCCATACCGAGCATAGCCCGACGCGGCCGGGACGCCGATCGGGTATCGGGGTCATGGCCGCGTCGTGCCGGTGTCGCGGGACGCGGGAGGCAGGAAGCGGTGGCTACGGGTCCACCGGTTCGGGCGCGTTCGCACGGGCCGCCGTGCGGGCGCGGGTGCGTTCGTGGTCGGGGTTGAGGAACCAGTGGCGGGCCGAGGCCAGCCACCAGGTCGCGGCGAAGCCGAGGACGACCAGGACGGCGATCGGCGCGTAGTTGAAGGTCCCCCACGTGACCGGGGAGACCTGGGGCAGCATGAACAGGACCGTGATGACGCCGACCCACGTCACCGCCACCACGCCCACCACCTGCGACCAGCGGCCCAGATGCCACGGCCCGCGTTCGAAGGCGGCGCCCTTGCGGACGCGCAGCAGGGTCGGGATGACATACGCGATGTACAGGCCGATGACCGCGATGGACGTCACCGCCGCGTACGCCGTGACGTTGATCAGGTAGGGCAGGCCGAGGACCAGTGCGGACAGCGCGGCCAGCCAGACCGCCGCGACCGGCGTGCGGGTGCGCGGGTTCACCGAGTACCAGACGCGGGAGTAGGGGAGCGCGCCGTCGCGTGAGAACGCGTAGATCATGCGGCTGTTGGCCGTCACCGACGCCATCCCGCAGAACAACTGCGCCCCGATGACGACGAGGAGGAGAAGCTTGCCCGCGGTGGCGCCCAGCGCGTCCAGCAGGATCTGGGCGGGCGGGGCGCCGGTGGGGGACGTCAGGGCTCCCTCGTAGGACTGGATGGCGAAGGTGAAGCCCAGGAGGAGGACGAAGCCGGCGATCCAGGAGGTCCAGATGGAGCGGACGATGCCCTTCGGGCCGGCCCTGGACGCGTCGTGCGTCTCCTCCGTCATGTGGGCGGAGGCGTCGTAGCCGGTGAACGTGTACTGGGCCATCAGGAGACCGATGAGGACCACGTACACGCCGCTGCCCCAACCGGTGTTGTTGACGAACTCGCCGAACACGAAGGACGCCGACTGGTGCTGGTCGGGGGCGAAGGTCAGCGCGCCGACGACGACCGCGACGCCGACGACGTGCCACCAGACGCTGACGCTGTTGAGGAGACCGACGATGCGGACGCCGAAGGTGTTCAGCAGGCCGTGGAGGACGAGGATCGCGGCGAAGAGGAGGATCGTGCGGCCGGGGGTGACCTCGAAGTCGAACTGGAGGTTCAGGTAGGCGCCGAGGAAGGACGCCGCGCCGAAGTCGATGCCGGCGGTCACCGCGACCTGGCCCAGGACGTTGAACCAGCCCGTGAACCATGCCCAGGCCGCCGCCGTGCGGGGCGGCGCGAGGCGGTGCGCCCAGAAGTACAGGCCCGCCGACGTCGGGTACGCCGAGCAGATCTCGGCCATCGCCAGGCCGACGAAGAGGGTCATCAGGCCGACCGCTACCCAGCCCCAGGTGATCACGGCGGGGCCGCCCGTGTTCATGCCGAACAGGTAGAGGGTCATGCAGCCGGAGAGGACCGAGATGATGGTGAAGGAGACCGCGTAGTTGGAGAACGCCGACATGCGGCGGGCCAGAACCTGGGTGTAACCGAGCTGGGCCAGCCGTTCCTCGTCCGAGAGCCCACTCGCCTTGGCGTCATCTGTCATGCCCCCAGCAATGCCCTCACGGGGAACGTGACATGCGTCACTCGGTGGCGCAAAGTGGTTCGGAAAGCGGAGCGCCGTGGCCTCCACCCGTTGGGGCGGAGACCACGGCGCTCCGTGCAGGCGTTCAGCCGCTCAGACGTTCAGACATCAGCCGTTGCGCTTCCAGCGCGGCTTGTCGTCACGGCGGCCGAAGGAGGAACCGCGGTGGTCGTCACGACGGCCCTGCGGACGGTCGTGGCCGCCGGAGCGGAAACCGGGACGGTCGCCCTGGCGGTCACGGTTGAACGGACGGTCGCTGCCGGGACGGTCGCCCTGGCGGTCACGGTTGAACGGACGGTCGCTGCCGCGGTGCCCACCGCGGTCGCCGCCACGGTCACCCCGGTCGTCGCGGCGGAAGCCACCACGGTCACCGCCACGGTCGTCACGGCGCTCGAACGAACGGCCACCACGGTCACCACCGCGGTCACCACGGTCATCGCGGCGG
>NZ_BAABCQ010000097.1:0-20008 GCF_039539045.1 Streptomyces marokkonensis | reverse complement strand
GGCGGAAGCCACCACGGTCACCACCGCGGTCATCGCGACGGTCGAAGGAACGGCCACCCCGGTCGTCACGACGCTCGAACGAACGACCACCACGGTCACCACCGCGGTCACCACGGTCATCGCGGCGGAAGCCACCACGGTCACCACCGCGGTCATCGCGACGGTCGAAGGAACGGCCACCCCGGTCACCACGGTCACCACCGCGGTCACCACGGTCGTACGAACGGTCGCCGCGGTCGGCGAAGCGGTCCCGGCCGTTGCCGCCGCTCCGCTCGGTCTTCTCGACGTCCCGCGCGCCCGGCTGCTCGGGCAGCGAGACCTCGGCCGGCGCCTCGGACGCGGCGGCGGCCACCTCGGCCAGCGCCGTCTCCGGGTCCTCGCCGCGCTCCCGCGCGGCCCTGGCGACCAGTCGGTCGGCCTCCTCGCGCAGCTCGGTCGCGCGCCGCTGGGCCCGCTCCAGCTCCTTGTTGAGCTGGGCGACCTCACGCTCGGCCTGCTGCGCCGCGTTGCCCGCGGACTCCGCCTGGACCTCGGTCATCGACCGGGCCCCGGTGATCTCGGCGACCTCCGGCTCGAAGGCCGCGCCGCCCTGGATGATGTGGCGCGTGGCGTCGACGCCCGCGTCCTCCATCAGCCGGAAGATCTGACGCCGCTGGTGCGGCAGGGAGAGGGAGACGACCGTGCCGGTACGGCCGGCGCGCGCCGTGCGGCCCGCGCGGTGCAGGTAGTCCTTGTGGTCGCCGGCCGGGTCCACGTTCAGGACCAGGTCGATGCCGTCCACGTGGATACCGCGGGCGGCGACGTCGGTGGCGACCAGGACGTTGACGTACCCGTCCTTGAAGTCGGCCAGCGTGCGCGTACGCGCGCCCTGGGTCATGCCGCCGTGCAGCGCGTCGGCCTTCACACCCGAGTCGCACAGCTGCTCGGCGACGCGGTCGGCGCCCAGCTGGGTGCGGACGAAGATGATGGTGCGGCCCTTGCGGGAGGCGATGGCCGCGGTGACCGGCGCCTTGTCCTTGGGCTTCACGACCATGATGTGGTGCGACATGGTCGTCACGGCGCCCTGGGCGGCGTCGACCTCGTGGCTGACCGGGTTGTTCAGGTACCGGTCGACGAGGGTCTTGATCTCGTTCTCCATGGTCGCGGAGAACAGCATCCGCTGGCCGCCCGCCGGTACCTGGTCGAGAAGCTCGGTGACCTCGGGCATGAAGCCCAGGTCGGACATCTGGTCGGCCTCGTCGAGAACGGCGATCTGCACGCTCTCCAGGGAGCAGGCGCCGCGCTTGATGATGTCGCGCAGTCGGCCCGGCGTGGCGACCAGGACGTCCACGCCGCGCTCCAGGGCGTAGATCTGGTTGCCCATGGAGGTGCCGCCGCAGACGACCTTCATCTTCAGCCCGAGGACGTCGCCGTACGGCTGCAGGGCGTCCGCGACCTGCATGGCCAGCTCACGGGTCGGCGTCAGGATGACGGCGCGCGGCTTGTGCTTCTCGGTGCGGCCGCCGGACAGCGTGGCCAGGGCCGGCAGGCCGAAGGAGAGGGTCTTGCCGGAGCCGGTGCGGCCCCGGCCGAGGATGTCCTTGCCGGCCAGGGCGTCCGGGATGGTCGCGGCCTGGATCGGGAAGGGGGTGGTCACGCCGTTCTGCGCGAGCTTGCGCACGACGCCCTCGGGCAGTCCGAGACTGGCGAAGGTGACCTCGGGAGTGGTCTCGACGGCCTCGGCGGCCTCCGTCCCGGTGTCCTCGACCGTCTCGACGATGTCGGGGGTGTCGGCGTCGGTGTCGGCGTTCTCGGGCACGACGACGTGATCAGTACTGATGATGGACATGCGAATGCGAAACCTTCCGGAGTCTCTCGTCGGCACGCGCCCGTCAACTCCGTGAATCGCGATTCGCAATACGACCGCCTCGATGCGGTCCACCACGGCAAGGGAGAGAGTACGCGCCACACGGCGCGCTCTGTGGTGGCGCCGGGCAAATGGGATCAAACGATCTACCACCATACGCACCCCCCACCCTCGAAGGCAAACCGGATAGCACATGCCCAGGTCAGCAGGGCTTTCGGCCCATGCCGTCGCAGCGCTCACCCCCGCACCGCGCCCGTCGGCCCTACACCGGCGCCCCGGCCTCGGGGGCCGGCTCCCGCTGCGCCAGCTGGGTCCCCGGAGGCTCGTGCGCCGACGAGGACGGCTCCGCCTCCGCCGGCTCCGGCGTCGGGGAGGCGGGGGGCTCCGGGGGCGGCGTCGGCTCCGGTTCGACCGTCCGGGTGGGCACCACGGGCGGCGTACGGGTGGGCACCGGCTCGTCGTCCCCGCCCTCCCCCGGCGGCGTCCCGGTCGGGCGCGCGGGCGCCGGAGTCGAGGCGGAGGCGTCCTTCCGCTTCCCGCCCTCGCCCGCATGCTCCTTCTCGCCCTTGCCGTCGCCCTTCCCGTCCTTCTTCCCCTTGCCGCGCCCGCGCTTATCGTCGGCCGCCGCCGCGCCGTGCCCGGCGCTCCCGCCCGACGCCTCGGGACCGCCCTCGGGCACCTCGCCGTCCCGCTCCCCGGCGGAGTGCGACGGCCTGTCGCCCCCGCCGGGTACGCCGTCACCGACACTCATGCAGCCGGCGGCAGCGGCGACGGCCACGGCCGTGACGGCCAGACGGACGGGTACGTACAAGGGGCGCACGGGCGGCCACCTCCGGGGGTCAAGGAGTCGCCGTGCCCAACTCCCGTCACCCACAAGAGGACACGCGCCGCGCGCCTCGGACCTTGACCCGGGCGTGTCAGCCGTACTCCGGTTTCCGCGGCGGCGTCACCCGTACCCCAGGGAGTGCAGCCGTGCGTCGTCGATGCCGAAGTGGTGCGCGATCTCGTGGACCACCGTCACCTCGGTCTCCGCCACGACGTCCTCGCGCGACTCGCAGAACCGCAGCGTCGGCCCCCGGTAGATGGTGATCCGGTCCGGCAGCACACCCGCGTACCACTCCCCGCGCTCCGTCAGCGGCGTCCCCTCGTACAACCCGAGCAGCTCGGGATCGTCCGCCGGCGGTTCGTCCTCGACGAACACCGCGACGTTGTCCATCAGCCGCGTCAGCTCCGGCGGGATCCGGTCCAGGGCCTCGGCGACCAGTTCCTCGAACTCCTCGCGCGTCATCTCCAGCACAGGCCCATTGTCGGGTACGACCGTGGAGTACGACACAGCCGTCCCGCGGGTACCTCACCGTGTCCGCGCCGCGCTCCCACCCCGCACGGCAGCCGGAGGCGCCGCCCGCATACCCGCCCCGGGCCTTGGGCATACGGGACCAATGGCCCGCGTCCACGCCGCAGCCCTGCACGCCCTGGCCGAGGTGATGAACCCCATCCGCAAAGCCCCGCGCGCCCTCATCCACCGCCATCGCCACCCTCACCCTCGTCCTCGCCCTCACCGGGCCTCCACCGCGGTCGAGCTCGCCCCCCGGTCGCGACCCTGGACCCGCGCCGTCGGCCTCGTCGCCGTCGTCCTGCTCGGCGCCTGGCTGGGCCTGCTCGTCGTGGGCGACGTACGCGCGCCCGTCGGCCCCATGAACACGACGATGACCCTGCGCCCGTCCGTCTCCGGCGGCACGAAGATCAACATCTCGCCGCTGGGCGCCCTCCGGCTCGACAGTCACATCGCCCCGGTCCGCCTCGACGTCAACGTCGACCAGCTCGACCCCGAACGCGCCCAGGCCCTCGTCGACCACCCCGAACGCCTCTCCGGCCTCCAGGACGAGGTCGCCCAGGACGTCGGACACGGCACGCTCGACCTCGCCGTCCGCTCCTGCGTCGCCGTCGTCACCGGCGCCACCGCCCTCGGCCTCGCCGTCTACCGCCGCCCCCGGCGCGCCCTCGCCGCCGGCGGTCTCGCCCTCACCCTCCTGGTCGCCTCCGGCGGTACCGCGTACGCGACCTGGAACCCCGACTCCGTCCTGGAACCGAGGTTCTCCGGCCTGCTCTCCTCCGCGCCGTCCCTCGTCGGCGACGCGCGCAGCATCGTGACCGAGTTCGACGTCTACCAGAAGGAGCTGGCACGCCTGGTCACGAACGTCACCAAGCTCTACGACGTCACCTCCACGCTCCCCGTCTACCGGCCCGACCCGACGACGCTCCGCGTTCTGCACGTGTCGGACATCCACCTGAACCCGGCGAGCTGGAAGATCATCGCCTCGCTGGTGGAGCAGTACAAGGTGAACGTGATCGTCGACTCCGGCGACACGATGGACCACGGCACTGCCGCGGAGAACGGCTTCCTCGACCCCATCGAGGACCTCGGCGCCCCGTACATCTGGGTCCGCGGCAACCACGACTCCCGTGTCACCCAGGAGTACCTGAAGGGCCTGAAGAACGTGCACGTCCTGGACGACGGCCGGGCCAGGACCGTCGCGGGCCTGCGCTTCGCCGGCATCGGCGACCCGCAGTTCACCCCCGACCGCTCCAAGCCGGACGGGGCCGAGGCCTCCCAGGAACTGGCCGGCGCCCGCCTGGCCTCCGCCCTGCGCGACCAGAAGGCGGCCGGTACCCCCGTGGACGTCGCCGTCGCCCACGAACCGTCGGCGGCCCGGGAGGTCGACGGCGACGTGCCACTGGTGCTGGCCGGTCACGTCCACCGCCAGGACATGGAGGTCATGGAGTACGGCACCCGTCTGCGCATCGAGGGCTCCACCGGCGGCAGCGGCCTGCGCGCGGTCGAGGGCAAGTACCCCGACCCGATCCAGGCGTCGATCCTCTACTTCGACCGGGACAGCCGGCGCCTCCAGGCCTGGGACGAGATCAAGCTGGGCGGCCTGGGCCTGACGACGGCGGAGGTCAGCCGCCACCTCCCCAAGGAGAACCAGCCGGGCGCCACCCCGTCCCCCACCCGGACGAGTCCGTCCCCCACCGGGACGATTCCTTCCCCCACCGGTACGGGCCCGTCTCCTTCGGGCGCGGCGACCGCCCCGAGCAGCCGGTCCCCCAGCCCGCCGTAAACCGTTTTGGCGATACCTCCCGCCATCCCCTATGCTTCTCACGTCCCCGACGCGCTGAGAAGCGCCCAGGCGGGCCGATAGCCCTCATCGTCTAGCGGCCTAGGACGCCGCCCTTTCAAGGCGGTAGCACGGGTTCGAATCCCGTTGGGGGCACGCAGCACAATGTGCGACACTGTCGTACGAAGCTTGGTCCTGTGGAGCAGTTTGGAGTGCTCGCCACCCTGTCAAGGTGGAGGCCGCGGGTTCAAATCCCGTCAGGACCGCTGAGGTTTCACGTGAAACCTCGGGGCTGGGTAGCTCAGTTGGTACGAGCGATCGCCTGAAAAGCGATAGGTCGCCGGTTCGATCCCGGCCCCAGCCACATGCAACCCCCGTCGAGATCATCGCCGGGGGTTTTGTGTTGCCCGATGAGCGGGCACGGCGCTGACGCCGGCGCCGGCAGGGCCGGACGGAAATCGTTCGCCACGAAATTCGCCGGGATGAGATCCTGGAGTCCGTATGTCTACGCACCCCGCCCCCGCGCTCGGCGCCCTCGCACCCCGGCTGGCCGAGCTGTCCCTGCGCGACTCGCACCGGCTCGGCCGGAGGCTCGAGGGCGCGCGGAAGATCCGCAAGCCAGAGGCCCGCGCCGCCGTTCTCGCCGAGATCGAGGCGGAGGTGGCCAAGGCCGAGCAGCGCATCGGCGAGCGCCGGGCCAGGGTGCCCGCCGTCAGCTACCCCGAGCAGCTGCCCGTCAGTCAGAAGAAGGACGTGATCGCGGAGGCCATTCGTGATCACCAGGTCGTCATCGTCGCCGGTGAGACGGGGTCCGGGAAGACCACCCAGATCCCGAAGATCTGTGTTGAGCTCGGCCGTGGTGTGCGCGGCATGATCGGGCACACCCAGCCCCGGCGGATCGCCGCGCGTACCGTCGCCGAGCGGGTGGCGGACGAGCTGGACACGCCGCTCGGTGAGGCCGTCGGCTGGAAGGTGCGGTTCACCGACCAGGTGAATCCGGACGGCACGTTCATCAAGCTGATGACGGACGGCATCCTGCTCGCCGAGATCCAGACCGACCGCGAGCTGCGCGCGTACGACACGATCATCATCGACGAGGCCCACGAACGGTCCCTCAACATCGACTTCCTGCTGGGCTACCTCGCCCAGCTGCTGCCGAAGCGGCCGGACCTGAAGGTCGTCATCACCTCGGCGACCATCGACCCCGAGCGTTTCTCCCGGCACTTCGGTGACGCGCCGATCATCGAGGTCAGCGGGCGGACGTACCCGGTGGAGGTGCGCTACCGGCCGCTCCTCGAAGAGGACGGGGACGACGCCGACCGGGACCAGATCACCGCGATCACCGACGCCGTCGAGGAGCTGATGGGGGAGGGCAAGGGCGACATCCTCGTCTTCCTCTCCGGTGAGCGGGAGATCCGGGACACGGCCGACGCGCTGGAGAAGAAGAAGTACAGATTCACTGAGGTACTGCCGCTGTACGCCCGGCTCTCGCACGCCGAGCAGCACCGCGTCTTCCAGCAGCACACCGGGCGGCGGATCGTGCTGGCGACCAACGTCGCCGAGACCTCGCTGACCGTACCGGGCATCAAATACGTCATCGACCCCGGTTTCGCCCGGATCTCCCGGTACAGCCACCGCACCAAGGTGCAGCGGCTGCCGATCGAGCCGATCTCGCAGGCCAGCGCCAACCAGCGCAAGGGCCGTTGCGGGCGGACCAGCGACGGCATCTGCATCCGGCTGTACGGCGAGGACGACTTCACCGCGCGGCCGGAGTTCACGGACGCCGAGATCCTGCGGACCAACCTCGCCTCCGTCATCCTGCAGATGACCGCGGCCGGCCTCGGCGACATCGAGAAGTTCCCCTTCATCGACCCGCCGGACCACCGCAACATCCGCGACGGTGTGCAGCTCCTCCAGGAGCTGGGCGCGCTGGACCCGGCGCAGAAGGACGTACGCAAGCGGCTCACCGACACCGGGCGCAAGCTCGCCCAGCTGCCCGTCGACCCGCGGCTGGCACGGATGGTCCTGGAGGCCGACAAGAACGGCTGTGTCCGCGAGGTCATGGTCATAGCGGCGGCGCTGTCCATCCAGGACCCGCGGGAGCGGCCCGCGGAGAAGCAGGCCCAGGCCGACCAGCAGCACGCCCGCTTCAAGGACGAGAGCAGCGACTTCCTGGCCTTCCTCAATCTCTGGCGGTACGTCCGCGAGCAGCAGAAGGAGCGGGGCTCGTCGTCCTTCCGCCGGATGTGCAAGCAGGAGTACCTCAACTTCCTGCGGATCCGCGAGTGGCAGGACATCTACACGCAGCTGCGCACGGTCGCCAAGCAGATGGGTCTCCAGCTCGGCGACGAGGACAACGCCGCGCCCGACGACCGCGTACACGTGTCCCTGCTGGCCGGGCTGCTCTCCCACGTCGGTATGAAGGACGTGAAGGAGGGCGCGAAGAACGAGTACCTGGGCGCGCGCGGTGCCAAGTTCGCCGTCTTCCCGGGCTCGGCGCTCTTCAAGAAGCCCCCGCGTTTCGTCATGTCCGCCGAGCTGGTGGAGACCTCCCGGCTCTGGGCCCGCGTCAACGCGAAGATCGAGCCCGAGTGGGTGGAGCCGCTCGCCGGGCACCTCCTCAAGCGCACGTACAGCGAGCCGCACTGGGAGAAGGACCAGGCGGCGGTGATGGCGTACGAGAAGGTGACGCTGTACGGCGTGCCGATCGTGGCGCAGCGCAAGGTGAACTACGGCCGGATCGATCCGGAGGTCAGCCGGGAGCTGTTCATCCGCAACGCCCTGGTCGAGGGCGACTGGCGTACGCACCACAAGTTCTTCGCGGACAACCGCCGGCTGCTGACCGAGGTCGAGGAGCTGGAGCACCGTGCGCGGCGCCGGGACATCCTGGTCGACGACGAGACGCTGTTCGACTTCTACGACCAGCGGGTGCCCGAACACGTCGTCTCGGGTGCGCACTTCGACTCGTGGTGGAAGCACAAGCGGCACGAACAGCCGGACTTCCTCGACTTCGAGCGCGAGATGCTCATCAACGAGAAGGCGGGGGCGGTCACCAAGGACGACTATCCGGACTCCTGGCGTCAGGGGCCGCTGAAGTTCCGGGTGACGTACCAGTTCGAGCCGGGTGCGGACGCGGACGGCGTGACCGTCCACGTGCCGCTCCAGGTGCTCAACCAGGTCACGGACGAGGGCTTCGACTGGCAGATCCCGGGCCTGCGCGAGCAGGTCGTCACGGAGGTGATCCGGTCCCTGCCCAAACCGATCCGCCGCCACTACGTGCCCGCGCCGAACTACGCGCAGGCGTTCCTGGAGCGGGCCGTGCCCCTTCAGGAGCCGTTGACGGTGACCATGGCGCGGGAGCTGAAGCGCATGGTCGGGGTGCCGTTCGACGCGGAGGACTTCGACTGGGCCAGGGTTCCCGACCATCTGAAGATCACTTTCCGGATCGTCGACGAGCGGCGTCGCAAGCTGGCGGAGGACAAGGACCTCGAGACGCTGAAGGTCCGGCTGAGGCCGAAGGCGCGCAAGGCGCTGTCGCAGGCCGCGGCCGCCACCGCCGAGCGCAGTGGCGGCGAGTCCCTGGAGCGCACGGGGCTGACGGACTGGTCGATCGGCACGCTGTCCCGGGTCTTCGAGACCCGCCGGGCGGGCCAGCCGGTGAAGGCCTATCCGGCGCTGGTCGACGACGGGCCGGCGGCGGACACCGTGTCCGTACGCCTCTTCGACACCGAGGCCGAACAGGCGCAGGCGATGTGGAAGGGCACGCGTCGGCTGATCCTGCGCAACATCCCGGTCAGCCCCGCGAAGTTCGCGTCCGAGAAGCTGACCAACCAGCAGAAGCTGAACCTGTCGGCGAATCCGCACGGTTCGATCCAGGCCCTGTTCGACGACTGCGCGACCGCCGCGGCGGACAGACTGATCGCGGACTTCGGCGGGCCGGCGTGGGACGAGGAGTCGTACCGCAAGCTCTACGACAAGGTCCGTGCGGAGATCGTCGACACCACCGTCCGCACGGTGGGACAGGTGCAGCAGGTACTGGCCGCCTGGCAGGCCTGTGAGCGCCGTCTGAAGGCCGCGAGGAGCCCGGCGCTGCTGGCGAACCTCCAGGACGTGCGAGGGCAGCTGGACGCGCTGGTGAAGCCCGGCTTCGTCACGGAGGCGGGGGTCGGGCGGCTGCCCGACCTGATGCGCTATCTGGTCGCGGCCGACCGGCGGCTGCAGCAGATGCCGACCGGCGTTCAGCGGGACACGTCCCGGATGGAGAAGGTCCACGAGATGCGGGACGAGTACGCGTGGCTGCTGGAGCAGATGCCGCAGGGGCGGCCGGTCCCGCGCCAGGTCCTGGACGTCCGCTGGATGATCGAGGAGCTGCGGGTCAGCTATTTCGCGCACGCGCTGGGCACGGCGTACCCCGTCTCCGACAAGCGGATCGTGAAGGCGATCGACGCGCTCGCGCCGTAGCGGGTTCCGTGACGAGGACCGCACGGAGGGTGAGTTCGACCAGCGGGCCCACCCTCCTGTAGAGTCTCGTCTCGCAGCGCAACGCAAGAAAGCGCCGCAAAGCCTGGTCCTGTGGAGCAGTTTGGAGTGCTCGCCACCCTGTCAAGGTGGAGGCCGCGGGTTCAAATCCCGTCAGGACCGCAGTAGAAGAGACCCGCACCCATCGGTGCGGGTCTCTTCGCGTGCGCCCTGCACCCCTGCCGGTGCGAATGCCTTCCCGTATGTCCCTCACACCCGTCGGGGCGGAGCGCTGTTCGGCTCTCTCCCGTCACTCCACATCCCGCGTCCACCAAAAGCCCTCAGCGCCCGCCTCGCGGCCTTGACGGCGTCACATTCGCTCGGTACTCCAAAGGCAGGGAACGTTCCCCGTGTGGCCCCTGGAGGCGGCGTATGGCGGCATCGGTCAGGCACGAGACACGGGCCCTGCTCCGCGCACACCTCTCGGCCGCGTCGTCGTACGGCCATCTGACGCGTCACTGCCCGATCTGCCACCGGCTGCTGCGGCTGGCGCTGGACTCGCCCGCCCCGCAGTCCCCGACGGACCGTCAAGAGGGCCCCGGAGGCGAAAGTGCGTCCACCGCGTGAAGCCCGCCGGGCCCAACGCCCTTGCCACGCCGACCTGCTGGAGGCCTCGCCTCCATTAGCGCACATATGCCAGAGCCAACAAGCAGCATGCCGTGTGACGGGTGTCACCGCATGAGTTTTTGAAACCGTGGCACTTACAGCTCTCCTACAAGTAGTCAATTTAATATGTGCAATTGCACCGGACTCCACAGTACTCGCGCAGCGGATCCGACACCCCTCCCCAGACTCCGACAAGGCCGCCCACAGGCCCGGACCGCGGCCCACCGGCCGGCACAGGATCGGACACCGGATCGGACACCGGGCCCGACCGCGCCGGGCCGCACACAAAAGAATCGCGCTGGACCCGGCGGAGTCCAGCGCGATCGACGACGCACCCCTGTTGGGGCAGGAACGGCATCGTTTGAAGCTGTGGTACCAAGCGTCCCGACAGGTTGGGGGACCTGCCGTTTTGCCCGGTTATTCAGTTGTTCAGGCCTCGCTGCGCTGCTGCGGAATGCCCGCGAGCAGAGCGCGGACCTCGGCTTCGCGGTAGCGGCGATGCCCGCCGAGCGTGCGGATCGACGTGAGCTTGCCGGCCTTCGCCCAGCGCGTGACCGTCTTAGGGTCGACGCGGAACATGGTGGCGACCTCAGCCGGGGTCAGCAGCGGCTCGGCATCAGGGGTGCGAGCGGTCATGAGCGGCCTCCTCGGGAGAACCGAACCTTCTCGGTTCTTTCCTCTAAATTCTGCACCTTGACCCGCGTTGCCCGAAATGGCGGACGCGAGTCGAGTCGGTTATAGGACGAACGGCTTGTCCTCGGCACTACAACTACACCATCCGTCCAGCCGCGTCGGCCAAACCGATGGAATTGCCCTCCCAGGTGTTCATCAGCGACGGAAGCCGATGGACCATGCCATAGCGGACAGTCACGCCACTGTGACGATCAGTCACAGGACACCCAGGGACCACCAGACCTGGCATCAGACCCCCCAAAGCGTGCAATGCGGAGATTCCCGCCCACAGTGCATCACAGCAGGACGGAATGAGCCCTCCCCGGACTCCTTGTCCTATTTTGGCATGAGGAGGGGGAAGCGGCGCAAGAGTGCCGTACGTGCGGTCCGTCACGCTTGACGCATACGCCCGGATCGGGACCTACGTCCCTTGTTGCCGGGAGATCAGCCCACTCGAGGCACGTGTCGGATCGGAAGACGAAACCCCACATCGGGCGGTACGTCAAACGTCAGTTCGCCGACCGCCGGTCCCGCACCGCCCGCCAGCGCTCCACGAGCCGCCCGTAAGCCGCACCCGCCGTGTCCCCGTCGCCGTGCCGGAGCGCCTCGATGCCCTCGGCCACGTCCGCCGCGGAGTGGTCGTCCTCCAACTCACCGGCCGGCAGAGCGTGTACGAGCCCCCCGTAGTCCAACTCCACCAGAGAGCGCGGATGGAACTCCTCCAGCCAGCGCCCCACGTCCACCAGGCCGTCGATGAGCGGCCCCTCGTCCATGGCCTCCTTCAGGGCTCGCAGCCCCCGGGCCACGCGCCGGCGGGCCTGCACCATCGGCGTCCGGTAGCGCAGCACGGGCGCGGCCGCCCCTTCGCCGTCACCGCCCTTGTCGTACTCGCGCTCCGCGTCGGAGACCAGCACGAACCAGTTGATCGGCACCTGCCAGGTCGCGGTGCGGATCCAGGGGCGGGCGTCCGGGTTGCGCTCCAGCCAGCGCTCGTAGTCCTGGGCACTCTCGCGGCGCACGACCGGCGGAAGCAGGGCGTCCAGCACCGGTTCCGGGAAGTCCTCGGCCAGTTCCGCGAGCGCCTGCCAGCCGCGCAGCCGGGTCCGCCAGGGGCAGACGCAGACCACGCCGTCGACCTCGGTAACGAAGGCGTCCGCGCTCTCGTGCACCGGTACCGCCACGGGCGGGGTGGGCAGCAGGTCGGCCAGGGAACGGCGGAGCTCGTCCTGGTAGGAGGGCAGGTCGGCGCGGCGGGCGTAGCGGGCCCAGTGGCCGCGCTCCGCCTCCGGGAAGGCGGCCAGCGGCTCGTACACACGCAGGTACGCCGCGTACGGGACGATCACCGAGGACACCTTGGGCACGCCTGCTCCCTCCCCCGCGCACCGCGGTGAAAACCCGCGGAAGCCGATCACAAACGCGCGGGAACCTCCGCGAATCGTCGCACGCCCGTACTCCGTGCGGAGGTGATCCTGAGCACTGTGCGGCGGGCTGGCGCCCCCAGGCCCTAATCTCATGCCAAAGTCCCCGCCACCCGCACGGGGACGCTCTCTCCACCCGCCGCAACTACACAGGAGTCACCACCGTGACCGACGTAACCGGCGCACCTGCTGATGTACTGCACACCCTGTTCCACTCGGACCAGGGGGGACATGAGCAAGTCGTGCTCTGCCAGGACCGGGCGAGCGGCCTCAAGGCCGTCATCGCCATCCACTCCACCGACCTGGGCCCCGCGCTCGGCGGTACGCGTTTCTACCCGTACGCGAGCGAGGCGGAGGCCGTCGCCGACGCTCTGAACCTCGCGCGCGGGATGTCGTACAAGAACGCCATGGCCGGTCTCGAGCACGGTGGTGGCAAGGCCGTGATCATCGGTGATCCGCAACAGGTCAAGAGCGAGGAGCTGCTCCTCGCCTACGGCCGGTTCGTCGCCTCGCTCGGCGGCCGGTACGTCACCGCGTGCGACGTCGGTACGTACGTCGCCGACATGGACGTCGTGGCGCGCGAGTGCCGCTGGACCACCGGCCGCTCCCCCGAGAACGGCGGCGCGGGCGACTCGTCCGTACTGACCTCCTTCGGCGTCTATCAGGGCATGCGGGCCGCCGCCCAGCACCTGTGGGGCGACCCGACGCTGCGCGACCGCACCATCGGCATCGCGGGTGTCGGCAAGGTCGGCCACCACCTGGTCGAGCACCTGCTCGCCGAGGGCGCGCACGTCATCGTCACCGACGTACGGGGGGACGTCGTACGGTCCATCACCGAGCGACACCCCTCGGTGGTCGCCGTCGCCGACACCGAGGCGCTGATCCGGGTGGAGAACCTGGACATCTACGCCCCCTGCGCGCTCGGCGGCGCGCTGGACGACGACACCGTGCCGGTGCTGACCGCCAAGGTGGTGTGCGGCGCGGCCAACAACCAGCTCGCCCACCCGGGTGTGGAGAAGGACCTCGCCGACCGCGGGATCCTCTACGCGCCGGACTACGTGGTGAACGCCGGTGGTGTCATCCAGGTCGCCGACGAGCTGCACGGCTTCGACTTCGACCGGTGCAGGGCGAAGGCCGCGAAGATCTACGACACCACGCTGGCCATATTCGCACGTGCGAAGGAGGACGGTATTCCGCCGGCCGCCGCGGCCGACCGGATCGCCGAGCAGCGGATGGCGGAGGCGCGCACACGGCGCTGACCACGCGTCCGCCGGACGGGAGACCACACGGCCGCCGAACCGGTGACACGCGGCCGCCGAACCGGTGATCACGCGGTCATGGGGCCGGAGCCCCCGCGGCCGTCGGAGCGCGACCCTGCGGCCGTCGGTGGGTGATCCCGGCGGTGATCCCGTGCCGGTCCGGGGAAGGGTCTTCGAAGGTTTGATCGGTACCCGCCGAGGGGCAGTTGGAGAGAACTCTCACTTATCCCGGCGGGTCGACCGTCGAAAGGTGGTTAAAATCGCCGTTGACCAGCGAGGACAGGGCGCCTCGAAGGTCCTGGGCGTGGCCACGTCCTACGGGCGACGTACCGTATGGGCGTGGGCTCAGGTACCGTGGAAGCCCTACGGACCGGTCTCTCCACGGAGAGTCCGTTCCGGACCATGAACGCGTGTCAAGACTCTGGGGCCGTCGAGCCCCGTCGTTGAGGGGGTCGAGCCATGGGGCGCGGCCGGGCCAAGGCCAAGCAGACGAAGGTCGCCCGCCAGCTGAAGTACAACAGCGGTGGGACTGATCTCTCCCGCCTGGCCGAGGAGCTGGGCGCATCGCCGTCGAATCCGCAACCGCCTAACGGCGAGCAATTCGAGGACGATGAGCAGGACGATGACGTGTACGCACGGTACGCCGACCTCTATGAGGACGACGACCACGACGAGGACGGCCAGTCCCCGCAACAGCGACGCGGCGCTTGACCCTGCACTGAACACTCACCCGGTCGGTGACTCACGTCACCGACCGGGTTCTGTGCTACCCGCACGGTCGTCGGGCGCCGTGCCGTCGCGCGCGGTGCGCACACGGCCGTCATCACCCGCACGGTCGTCGTCACCGGGACGGTCGTCGTCACCGGGACGGTCGTCGTCTCAGCCGGCGTAGTCGCCGACGAGGGCGGCGCCCGTCTCGTGGTCGTCGCGGTCGGTGATCTCGCCGGCCACCCAGGCGTCCACACCGCGGTCGGCCAGGGTCGCCAGTGCCACGTCCGTCGACTCCTCGGGGACGATGGCGATCATGCCCACGCCCATGTTGAGGGTCTTCTCCAGCTCCAGGCGCTCCACCCGGCCCGTCGTACCGACGAGGTCGAAGATCGCGCCCGGGGTCCAGGTGGAGCGGTCGACGACGGCGTGCAGGCCTTCGGGGATCACGCGGG
Source organism: Streptomyces marokkonensis (assembly GCF_039539045.1). Lineage (NCBI taxonomy): Bacteria > Bacillati > Actinomycetota > Actinomycetes > Kitasatosporales > Streptomycetaceae > Streptomyces > Streptomyces marokkonensis. Next base: position 5,410 of record NZ_BAABCQ010000097.1, on the reverse strand, counting down.
CCAGGTTGGCGGCGAGTCCGCCGCCGGTGACGTGGCTGAAGGCGTGGACGTCGGTGGTGCGCATGAGGGCCAGGCAGTCCAGGGAGTAGATCCTGGTCGGCTCCAGGAGCTCCTCGCCGAGGGTGCGGCCGAGACCGTCGAGGTGCGCGTCCAGGGACAGGCCGCCCTCGTTCAGCAGGACGTGGCGAACGAGCGAGTACCCGTTCGAGTGAAGCCCTGAGGCTGCCATGGCGACGACCGCGTCGCCCTTGCGGATGCGGTCCGGGCCCAGCAGCCGGTCGGCCTCCACGACACCGGTACCGGCGCCGGCGACGTCGAAGTCGTCCGCGCCGAGCAGGCCGGGGTGCTCGGCCGTCTCGCCGCCCACCAGGGCGCAGCCGGCCAGTACACAGCCTTCGGCGATGCCCTTGACGATGGCGGCGACACGCTCGGGGTGGACCTTGCCGACACAGATGTAGTCGGTCATGAAGAGCGGCTCCGCGCCGCACACCACGATGTCGTCCATGACCATGGCGACCAGGTCGTGGCCGATGGTGTCGTAGACGCCGAGCTGCCGGGCGATGTCGACCTTGGTGCCGACGCCGTCCGTGGCGGAGGCGAGCAGGGGACGCTCGTAGTTCTTGAGGGCGGAGGCGTCGAAGAGGCCGGCGAAGCCGCCGAGGCCGCCGAGGACCTCGGGTCGCTGCGTCTTCTTCACCCACTCCTTCATCAGTTCGACGGCGCGGTCGCCCGCCTCGATGTCGACGCCCGCAGCTGCGTAGCTGGCGCCAGTTGTGTCAGGCATGACGATGAGAACCTTCGTGTCGTACGGCAGGGAGGCCAGGGAGGCGGACGGCTACGGGCGACGGATGGCGTCGGTGGCGGCCGTACCGGCGGGCCCGGCGGCCAGCTCGGTCTCCAGGAGCTGCTTGCCGAGCAGCTCGGGGTCGGGGAGGTCCATCGGGTACTCGCCGTCGAAGCAGGCGCGGCACAGGTTCGGCTTGGCGATGGTGGTCGCCTCGATCATGCCGTCGATGGAGATGTACGCCAGGGAGTCGGCGCCCATGGAGGTGCCGATCTCCTCGACGCTCATGCCGTTGGCGATGAGTTCGGCGCGGGTCGCGAAGTCGATGCCGAAGAAGCAGGGCCACTTCACCGGCGGGGAGGAGATCCGGATGTGGATCTCGGCGGCGCCCGCCTCGCGGAGCATGCGGACCAGGGCCCGCTGGGTGTTGCCGCGGACGATGGAGTCGTCGACGACGACCAGCCGCTTGCCCTTGATGACTTCCTTCAGGGGGTTCAGCTTGAGGCGGATGCCGAGCTGGCGGATGGTCTGCGAGGGCTGGATGAAGGTGCGGCCGACGTAGGCGTTCTTCACCAGACCGGCGCCGAACGGAATGCCGGAGGCCTCGGCGTACCCGATGGCGGCGGGGGTGCCGGACTCCGGGGTCGCTATGACCAGATCGGCGTCGGCGGGGGCCTCCTTCGCCAGCTTGCGGCCCATCTCGACACGCGAGAGGTAGACGTTGCGGCCGGCGATGTCCGTGTCCGGGCGGGCCAGGTACACGTACTCGAAGACGCAGCCCTTGGGCTTCGCTTCCGCGAATCGGGAAGTGCGCAGGCCGTTCTCGTCGATGGCGACGAACTCGCCCGGCTCGATCTCGCGGACGTAGGAGGCGCCGCAGATGTCGAGGGCGGCGGACTCGGAGGCGACGACCCAGCCGCGCTCCAGCCGGCCGAGTACCAGCGGGCGGATGCCCTGCGGGTCACGGGCGGCGTAGAGGGTGTGCTCGTCCATGAAGACGAGGCTGAAGGCACCGCGCACCTGGGGCAGCACCTTGCCGGCCGCCTCCTCGACGGTCAGCGGCTTGCCGTCGTCGTCCACCTGGCCCGCGAGCAGCGCGGTGACCAGGTCGGTGTCGTTGGTCGCCGCGACCCGCGTGGAGCGGCCGTCCTGCTTGGGCAGGTCGGCGACCAGCTCGGCGAGCTGGGCGGTGTTGACGAGGTTGCCGTTGTGCCCGAGCGCGATGGAGCCCTGCGCGGTGGCACGGAACGTCGGCTGGGCGTTCTCCCACACGGAGGCACCGGTGGTCGAGTAGCGGGCGTGACCGACCGCGATGTGACCCTGGAGCGAACCGAGAGAGGTTTCGTCGAAGACCTGGGAAACCAGGCCCATGTCCTTGAAGACGAGGATCTGGGAGCCGTTGCTGACCGCGATTCCCGCGGATTCCTGGCCCCGATGCTGGAGGGCGTACAGCCCGAAGTACGTGAGCTTTGCGACCTCTTCACCCGGGGCCCAGACACCGAAGACGCCGCAAGCGTCCTGGGGGCCCTTCTCGCCGGGAAGCAGATCGTGATTGAGTCGACCGTCACCACGTGGCACGTCTCCGAGTGTAGGCGAGGTCGACCACTGGTCCGAATTGGGGACATCGGCTCACGTGTGGGTCACTGGTTGGCGACGGCTCGGACGGTGGCGCCGTCTTCGCTGGTCAGCATGAGGGTTTCATGATCGATCCGGTAGTCGGCGCGGCCGTCGAAGAGGCGCAGCATCCGCTTCTCGGCGTCCATGAGTGAGCCTTCGCACATCATTCGGGTGGTGGACGGGGTGCCGAGGGTGATATGTCCGTCGCTGACGGTGGCCTCGGCGTTGACGTGATTGCACGGCAGGCGGCCGGCGACGGTCTTCGCGTCCCGGTCGAAGGTGAGGTGGGCGCGGCCCTTCTGTCCCGGGGACGTGACGGTCCACTTCGTGCCGTACAGGGACGCGTCCGGCTGCCTGCTGAGCCGGACGGTGTCGCCGTCGGAAGTGGTGAGGGTCAGGCGTTCGCCCGCCGTGTCGGTGGTGAGCGAACCGGCGGTGAGGGTGCGGCCGAGGGACTTCTCGAAGTCGATGGGCGTCTTCTCGCAGGCCTTCTCGGTGAACACGGCATCGCTCAGCCGGACCCGCTCACCGTCGACGGCGGCGCGGGCGCTGAAGGTGTTGCAGCCGGTGCTGCCCACCGCCTCGCCGCTGTCGTCGATCCGGACGCGCGCCGCGTCCGGTGCCTTGTGGGTGGTGCCGTTCACGGTGACGCTGTCGATGCTCCACCGGACACCGGTGACGGACCGGTCCGCGCCGACGGACCCGCTGCCGCCGTCCGCCTTTTCGCTGCCGCAGGCCGCCGCGAGCGGGGCGATCACGACGACGGCCGCCAGGGTCATGGTCTTGTTGCGCTGCTGCTTCCGCCTGTACATGCCGTTTCGACGGAGGCGCGGAGGATCCGGTTCCCCTCACCTGCTCACCTGCTCACCTGCTCACCTGAGCAGCGGCAGCAGCTCCCCCAGGTCGGCCCGTTCCCCGCTCGCGCTCACCTTGGCCCCGGCCACGGCGTCCTTCCAGGCCAGCCGTCCGGTGGCCATCCTGACCCAGGTCAGGGGGTCGGTCTCGACGACGTTGGGTGGGGTGCCGCGGGTGTGCCGGGGGCCCTCGACGCACTGCACGACGGCGTACGGCGGGATCCGCACCTCCGTCGAGCCGCCGGGCGCCTTCGCGGCGAGCGCGTCGGCCAGCAGCCGGCTCGCGGCGGCCAGAGCCTGTCGGTCGTACGGGATGTCGAGACAGGGCACGGCGGCGTTCAGGTCGTCGGTGTGGACGACCAGCTCGACGGTGCGGGTGACGACGTAGTCGGCCAGCGGCAGGGCGCCCGCGCTGGTGGGCAGCCGCCGGGCGCCGGGGTGCCTGTCGAGACGGTCGGTGAAACGGCGCTCGGTCTCGGCGAGGTGGACGTCGAGGTCGGGGTGCTCGGCGGCGAGTCGCCGGGCGGTGCCGGCGACGGCGTCCGCGTCGGCGGCAATCGCGGACGGCCAGTCGAGCAGGCGCCCGTCCTGCCGTGCCGGCTCGGGCTCGCCGAGCAGCCGGTCCACGGCCGCCAGGGCCATTCCGACGTGCGCCACCAGCTCCCGTACGGTCCAGTCCCCGAGCCGTGTCGGCAGAGCGAGCTGCTCGGGGGTGAGGGTGCGGACACCCGCCCGTACGTTCCCGAACTGGGCCAGTACGGCGGTGCGGGTCCGGGCGGGGTCGTAGGCGCGGGGGCGCTTTCTGGCCGGGGGCATGAGGGGAGCCTATGCGGGCGTGGCCGTCGGCGAGGGCGCGTCGAAGACCTCGCCGTTGCGCGGGACCCCGATCCCACGCCACGTGAAGGGGACGCCGCGGGCGGTGTCCGGGTCGGGGCCGTCCATGAGCTGGAAGTGGACGTGCGGCTCGGTGGAGTTGCCGGAATTGCCGCACCGGGCCAGCAGCTGACCGGCGTGCACCCGGTCGCCCTCGCGGACGGTGTACGACCCGCGCCGCACATGCGCGTACATCGCGTACGTGCCGTCGCCGAGGTCCAGCACCAGATGGTTGCCGACGATCCGGCGGACGCCGCCCATCTCACGGACCGAGCCCTCGACGAGCATCAGGTACAGCAGCGCGGGCAACGAGTTGCGGCTCAGGTGGTCGCGCTGGGTGTCGTCGGTGCGGACGACCGTGCCGGCGGCCACCGCGAGCAGTGGGGCGCCGAACGCCGGGAAGTCGCGGCTGCGACGGGCGATCGGCCACAGGACGCGGAAGCCGGGGCGGGCGCCGGGCTCCGGCTCGGCGACGAGGTCGATGGCGAAGGTCTGGCCGTAGGCGTGGGTGCCGTGGCTCGGGGTGCGGTCGGCGGGGCCGTTCAGCGCGGACCAGCGGCCGGTGACGGGCGGGCCCACCTCGACGGGTTCACGGGCGACCCGCGGGGCGTCGGGGGCGCCGCCGCCCCACCGGTTGACGACGGCGATCAGGACGTAGGCCAGGACGAGCGGCAGTAAGTTCCACCACCACGGGTACCCGAAGCCGAAGACGATGTGGGCGGTCACCAGGGCTATGAAGCCCAGTTGCAGTGCCCGGAAGGTGATCATGGCTAGCTTGCGTGCGGACATGGTTCCCCCTTGGTCGGACCTGGTTCGGACCGGTCAGCCCCGGGCCGCCGACAGCGCCACCAGCAGCGGTACGACCCGTCCCGGCGGCACCTCGTGGCGGCCCCGGCCGGTGGTGTGCAGCCAGCCGGCGCCGGTGAGCTGGCGGAGGTGGTGGTAGATCTGGCCGGTCGTGCCCACCTCGGCCGGCTCGGCCAGCTCGGCGGCGGTACGCCGGCCGCCGAGGATCTCGCGCAGCAGCCGCAGCCGGACGGGGTGGCCGAGCGCCGCGAACGCCTCCGCGGCCTCCGTCCAATCGGCGTCCAGCAGCCCTTCGGTCAGAGCGCCGTGCTGCCACTCGTACCGCTCACCGGCAGGCAGGCGGACGGCTCCGGTGAACAGGACGCCCCCGTCTGCCGCCCCCTCCCCCGCCTCGACGAGCTGCGCCTTCAGCCCTTCCAGGGCCCAGAAGTCACCCTCCGAGAGCCGGGACGCGGGCCGGTCGGCGGCTTCCAGC
>NZ_BAABCQ010000096.1:0-30099 GCF_039539045.1 Streptomyces marokkonensis | reverse complement strand
GGCTTATATGACGGGATGGCAATCAGCGGATATCTCACACCTTGATGACGGTGACACGTCCGCCGCACAGCATGGTGACGTCCTCTGGATCCGAGGTGAGAACCGTCGCCGGACCAGGGACGGCGAGGGCGGTGGCGCCGAGCATGGCGTCGATGGCGTACTTGTGGCCGTGCAGGCCGGCGTTGGCGAGGAGGGCGGCGGCGTGACGGGCGAGGGGCTCGGTGACCGGTTCGACAACGAGGCGGGAGAGAGTCCACGCCAGGGCCGGGCGGGTGATCCGAGGGTGGACAACTTCCACAAGGGTTGCCGCGGAAGTGATCACCCGCAGGTCGTCGGCGCGAGCGAGGGCGAGCCAGAGTGGGGCTGGCGCAGGAACCGTCGAGTCGCTCGCTGCGGATGGCTCCGTCCTTGTCCGGGGGTGCGCTGGGCGTAGTCCCGGGCCGGTCCGGCTGCCGGGCCGCGGACGTGGACGTACCTGATCACTGGCAAGTGGCTGCCTTCGGTGGCTTCCGCCCGCACATACGCGAAGACCCCATCCTCAGCGAACTCGCTGATGACGGGGTCTTTGGGCACCTCATACAGGGTGCCCCCGGCAGGATTCGAACCTGCGCACACGGCTCCGGAGGCCGTTGCTCTATCCCCTGAGCTACGGGGGCGCGTCGGTCGCCTTCGATGTTGCTCGCGGCGACGGATAGAACACTACCAGCTCCCCCGGGGTGGTCATGAACGGGTTCTCACGGGCCGGGGGGCTGTCGGGGCGTCGGTCGTGGGGGCGTTGTCCCCCGCACGGGGCGGAAGTGGGGAAAACCCGGACGCGGTGGCCGGTCCGGACCTACTCTCGAGTTGTGCCTAGGGCGTCTGGCCGAGTCCTTGTTGTGGACGACAACAAGGTCATCCGGCAGCTGATCAGGGTCAATCTCGAGCTGGAGGGCTTCGAGGTCGTGACCGCGGCCGATGGTGCCGAGTGTCTTGAAGTCGTCCATCAGGTGCGGCCCGACGCCGTCACGCTGGACGTGGTCATGCCTCGGCTGGACGGGGTGCGGACCGCTGCCCGGCTGCGGGCCGATCCGCGTACGCGGGAGCTTCCGATCGCCGTCGTCAGCGCTTGTACGCCGTACGAGGTCGACGCGGCGTTCGATGCCGGCGCCGACGCCTTTCTGTCCAAGCCGTTCGAGCCCGCGGAGCTCATCGCTCTCGTACGGCAGTTGGTCGAGCGGAAGGCCTGTGAGAGTGCGGCTCCCCTGCGGACGGTGCTCGGTGTGACCGGGGAGAGTGAGTCGTCGGCCCAGGCCGAGTCGGCCGGGTGACCCGGGCCACGGACGCCGGGTGTCTCCGACCGCGGTCGAGCCACGGGCGAGGGGGCCTGCGTCCATATATCGGGACCGGTGCCGAACCTGTTCGCCTACCCACCCCCCTCCTCCCATACGCTAGACCCGTGACCCCCGTAGAGCTCTCCCGTACCGTGCTGCACGCGGTGCGTCGCGCTGTCGACGCGGGTGAGCTGAGCGTGGCCGTGCCGGCCCGGGCCGTGGTCGCTCCGCCCGGGCCCGGAGGGTGCGGGGACTACGCCACCAACATCGCCCTTCAGCTCGCCCGGCCGGCCGGACAGCCGCCCCGCCGGGTAGCCGAGGTGCTGCGGCCCTACCTCGTCGACGTCGACGGCATCACCGACGTCGTCCTGACCGGGCCCGGGTTCCTCAACATCAGCCTCCACGGCACCGCGCCCGCCGCTCTCGTCGAGGAGATCCTGCGGCACGGGCCCCGGTACGGGTACGGGGACGGGAGCGCCGACGGTGCCGGTGGGGAGAGCGGCCGCGTCGTGCGGCTGCACTGCCCGCACGACCTCCGTGCCGTCGTCGTCGCCGAGGCCGCCGCCCGCATCCTGCGTTCCCAGGGCGCCCTCGTCCGCACCAGCTGCGCCGCGCGGCTCGACCCCGCGTGGACCGCCGTCCTCGGTGTGCGCGTCGATGCGCAGGGGCCGGCGCCCGCGGAGCTGCCGGTCGACGTCCGTCCCGTCCCGGCGCCCGCCGATCCCCTGCCGCTCGGCCGGGACGCCGGCCGCTGGGCCCTGCTCCACCCCGCCGCCCACGACCGGCCCCGCATCGGCGACGAGCACCTCCGGCAGCGCGAGAGCAACCCCCTCTTCCGCGTGCGGTACGCCCACGCCCGCACCCGCGCCCTCTCGCGCAACGCCGCCGATCTCCACTTCGCCGCCGAGCCCGGTGCCATGACCGGCGGCACGGCGCCGGACCTCCTCGCCGCCCTCGCCGGCCACCCCCGCGCCCTCGCCGCCGCCGCGGCGCACCGCGCCCCCGACCGGCTGGCCCGGCACCTCGTCACCGTCGCCGATGCCGCGCTGCCCTTCCTGCCCACCGTGCTGCCCCGCGGCGGGGAGAAACCCTCGGCCACCCACCGTGCCCGGCTGGCGCTTGCCGAAGCCGTCGGGGCGGTGCTTGCCGGTGGCCTGTTCCTTCTCGGCATCGACGCACCCGACCACCTCTGAGAGAGCGCAGAAGACGCCATGAGCCGTTCCGCACACCCCGCCGGGCCCCGTCACGCCGACGTCCTCCCCGAGGGGCGCTCCGCAGCGAGCACAGCGCCGCCCGCCGACCTCAACGCCCTCGACCCGAAGGTCTGGGCCCAGACCGTCGAGCGGGACGCCGACGGTGCCGTCACCGTCGGCGGGATCGCCGTCACGCGGCTGGCCGAGGAGTACGGCACCCCCGCCTACGTCCTCGACGAGGCCGACTTCCGGGCCCGGGCGCGGGCCTGGCGGGCCGCCTTCGGTTCGGACGCCGACGTCTTCTACGCGGGCAAGGCGTTCCTGTCCCGGGCCGTCGTGCGGTGGTTGGACGAGGAGGGGCTGAACCTCGACGTGTGCTCGGGAGGCGAGCTCGCCACCGCGCTGTCCGCGGGGATGCCCGCCGACCGCATCGCCTTCCACGGCAACAACAAGTCGCCCGAGGAGATCGAGCGCGCCGTCCGGGCCGGCGTCGGGCGGATCGTGCTCGACTCCTTCCAGGAGATCGTGCGTGTCGCCCACATCGCCCAGTCGCTGGGCAAGCGGCAGCGTGCGCAGATCCGTATCACCGTGGGAGTCGAGGCCCACACGCACGAGTTCATCGCCACCGCCCACGAGGACCAGAAGTTCGGGATCCCGCTGGCCGGCGGGCAGGCGGCGGAGGCCGTGCGGCGGGCGCTCCAGCTCGACGGGCTCGAGCTGATCGGGATCCACTCGCACATCGGGTCGCAGATCTTCGACATGTCGGGGTTCGAGGTCGCCGCCCACCGGGTGGTCGGGCTGCTCAAGGACATCCGCGACGAGCACGGCGTCGAGCTGCCCGAGATCGACCTCGGCGGCGGGCTCGGGATCGCGTACACGAGTGACGACGACCCCCGTGAGCCGCACGAGATCGCCAAGGCGCTGCACGAGATCGTCACCCGGGAGTGCGAGGCCGCGAAGCTGCGTACGCCCCGCATCTCCGTCGAGCCCGGGCGCGCCATCGCCGGGCCCACCGCCTTCACGCTCTACGAGGTCGGCACCGTCAAGCCCCTCGACGGGCTGCGCACGTACGTCTCCGTCGACGGCGGCATGTCCGACAACATCCGCACCGCGCTGTACGACGCCGAGTACAGCGTCGCCCTCGTCTCCCGCACCTCCGACGCCGAGCCCGTGCTCGCGAGGGTCGTCGGCAAGCACTGCGAGAGCGGGGACATCGTGGTCAAGGACGCCTTCCTGCCGGGGGACCTGGCGCCCGGCGACCTGATCGCCGTACCGGCGACGGGGGCGTACTGCCGTTCCATGGCCAGCAACTACAACCACGTACTGCGTCCGCCCGTCGTCGCCGTCCGGGACGGCGAGGCGCGCGTCATCGTGCGGAGGGAGACCGAGGAGGATCTGCTGCGCCTCGACGTCGGATGAGTTCCGCCGGGTGAGCCGGTGGTGAGCCGGTGGCGGGGCGAGACAGGGTGCGGACGGGTGGAGAGGCGCCCGGGCGGAAGATCTTTCGGTGTCCGCCCCTGCGAAAATGAAATAAACGTCTCACGATTCGGACGAAAGGCAGGAAATCCCGTCCGGTGCGTGAGACTGGACCAACCGTAGACGGTATGAGGAAACGAGGTCGGATGATGCGTACGCGTCCGCTGAAAGTGGCGCTGCTGGGCTGTGGAGTGGTCGGCTCAGAGGTGGCGCGCATCATGACGACGCACGCCGACGACCTCGCCGCCCGGATCGGGGCCCCGGTGGAGCTCGCGGGCGTGGCCGTACGGCGGCCCGACCGGGTGCGCGAGGGCATCGACCCCGCCCTCGTCACCACCGACGCCACCGCCCTCGTCAAGCGCGGGGACATCGACGTCGTCGTCGAGGTCATCGGCGGGATCGAGCCCGCCCGGACCCTCATCACCACCGCCTTCGAGCACGGCGCCTCCGTCGTGTCCGCCAACAAGGCGCTGCTCGCGCAGGACGGCGCCGCGCTGCACGCCGCGGCGGGCGCGAACGGAAAGGACCTCTACTACGAGGCCGCCGTCGCCGGTGCCATCCCGCTGATCCGGCCGCTGCGCGAGTCCCTGGCCGGCGACAAGGTCAACCGGGTGCTCGGCATCGTCAACGGGACGACGAACTTCATTCTCGACGCCATGGACACGACCGGGGCGGGCTATCAGGAAGCGCTCGACGAGGCCACCGCCCTCGGGTACGCGGAAGCCGACCCGACCGCCGACGTGGAGGGGTTCGACGCCGCCGCCAAGGCCGCCATCCTCGCCGGGATCGCCTTCCACACGCGGGTGCGCCTCGACGACGTCTACCGCGAGGGCATGACCGAGGTCACCGCCGCCGACTTCGCCTCCGCCAAGGAGATGGGCTGCACCATCAAGCTGCTCGCCATCTGCGAGCGGGCCGCGGACGGGGCGTCGGTCACCGCGCGCGTGCATCCCGCGATGATCCCGCTCAGCCATCCGCTGGCGAACGTGCGCGGCGCCTACAACGCCGTCTTCGTCGAGTCCGACGCCGCCGGGCAGCTCATGTTCTACGGCCCCGGGGCCGGCGGCTCGCCGACCGCGTCCGCCGTGCTCGGCGACCTCGTCGCCGTCTGCCGCAACCGGATCGGCGGCGCGACCGGACCCGGCGAGTCCGCGTACGCCGCGCTGCCCGTCTCCCCGATGGGCGACGTCGTCACGCGGTACCACATCAGCCTCGACGTGGCCGACAAACCGGGCGTGCTCGCCCAGGTCGCGACCGTGTTCGCGGAGCACGGTGTCTCCATCGACACCGTGCGGCAGTCCGGCAAGGACGGCGAGGCCTCCCTCGTCGTCGTCACCCACCGTGCGTCCGACGCCGCCCTCGGCGGTACGGTCGAGGCGCTGCGCAAGCTCGACACCGTGCGGGGTGTCGCCAGCATCATGCGGGTTGAAGGAGAGTAACCAGCAATGACCCACCAGTGGCGCGGAATCATCGAGGAGTACCGGGACAGGCTGCCCGTCTCCGACAGCACGCCCGTCGTGACGCTCCGTGAGGGCGGCACGCCGCTCGTGCCCGCGCAGGTGCTCTCCGAGCGCACGGGCTGCGAGGTCCACCTCAAGGTCGAGGGGGCGAACCCGACCGGGTCCTTCAAGGACCGCGGTATGACCATGGCCATCAGCAAGGCCAAGGAGGAGGGCGCGCAGGCCGTCATCTGCGCGTCCACCGGCAACACGTCCGCCTCCGCCGCCGCGTACGGCGTACGGGCCGGGATGGTCTCCGCCGTCCTCGTTCCGCAGGGCAAGATCGCGCTCGGCAAGATGGGCCAGGCCCTCGTGCACGGCGCGAAGATCCTCCAGGTCGACGGCAACTTCGACGACTGCCTCGCGCTTGCCCGCGCGCTGAGCGACAACTACCCCGTGGCGCTGGTCAATTCGGTCAACCCGGTGCGTATAGAGGGGCAGAAGACGGCCGCCTTCGAGATCGTGGACATGCTGGGCGACGCCCCCGACATCCACGTCCTGCCGGTGGGCAACGCGGGCAACATCACCGCGTACTGGAAGGGCTACAAGGAGTACGCCGCCGACAAGGTCAGCACGAGGACCCCGCGCATGTGGGGATTCCAGGCCTCCGGCAGCGCGCCGATCGTGCGCGGCGAGGTCGTCAAGGACCCGTCGACCATCGCCACCGCCATCCGTATCGGCAACCCCGCCTCGTGGGACTTCGCGCTCGCCGCGCGGGACGAGTCCGGCGGCGCCATCGACGAGGTGACGGACCGTGAGATCCTGCGGGCCTACCGGCTGTTGGCCTCCCAGGAGGGCGTCTTCGTGGAGCCCGCGTCCGCCGCGTCGGTGGCCGGCCTGCTGAAGGCCGCCGAGCAGGGCAAGGTCGACCCGGGTCAGCGGATCGTGTGCACCGTCACCGGCAACGGGCTGAAGGACCCGGACTGGGCCGTCGCCGGTGCCCCGCAGCCGGTCACCGTCCCGGTCGACGCGGCGACGGCGGCCGAGCGGCTCGGCCTGATCTGAGGGGCCTCCCCGCGGAACAGGGAGGGCCGCCTCGCCGTGGGAGCCGAGGGGACCGAGGGGGGCCCCTCCGCCTTCCGTCATCGTCCGTCGTGGAACCCGGGGACCTGGCCTCCCCACGGATTCCGAGCGAAGTCCCCGCGGAATCCCGGGGACCCGCGCGGGAATTCGGAGGAACCTCCCACGAAACGCGCCCCGCTCAAGAAGAGGGCGTAAGCGGCGCCCGGCCGGGAAAGTCACTTTTGGGGGGTGCACAGGGGGCTTACGACACGCATCGTGCGCCTCCTGTGCGCCCTATGTCGCCACAGAACCTTCCTTCGATAGGCTGTACTGAATCCGTCCGCCGCATATGCCGCGGTGCCGCGCCGTCTCCTCGTCCGGGAAGCGGCCGGGGGGCGGCCGGGGGGCCGTCGGTCGGCCGTTGGGCAGGCAGCGGCGGGCCCAGGGTTTCCGTACGTCATCGAATGTCGTTCGACAGTCACGCAGCTCAAGGAGAGTCATCAAGCGATGGCCGGTCCAGCCTTCCGCGCCGCCGCCGTCCGGGTGCGCGTCCCCGCCACCAGTGCCAACCTCGGCCCGGGATTCGACGCCCTCGGCCTGGCGCTGGGCTTGTACGACGACGTGGTCGTCCGGGTGGCCGACTCAGGGCTGCACATCGACATCGCGGGTGAGGGCAGCGAGACGCTGCCGCGCGACGAGAAGCACCTCCTCGTCCGCTCCCTGCGCACCGCCTTCGACCTGCTGGGCGGACAGCCGCGCGGCCTGGAGATCGTCTGCGCCAACCGCATCCCGCACGGCCGCGGCCTCGGCTCCTCCTCCGCCGCCATCTGCGCCGGCATCGTCGCGGCGCGCGCGGTGACCATAGGCGGCGAGAACCGCCTCGACGACGCCGCGCTGCTCGACCTCGCCACCGAGATCGAGGGACACCCCGACAACGTGGCGGCCTGCCTGCTGGGCGGATTCACCCTGTCCTGGATGGATTCCGGCGCCGCCCGGGCCATCAGGATGGAGCCCGCCGATTCCATCGTTCCGGTGGTTTTCGTGCCCGGAAAGCCGGTACTGACGGAGACCGCGCGCGGCCTGCTCCCGCGCACCGTCCCGCACGTCGACGCCGCCACCAACGCCGGCCGCGCCGCGCTGCTCGTCGAGGCGCTCACCAGGCGCCCCGAGTTGCTGCTGCCGGCCACCGAGGACCGTCTGCACCAGGACTACCGCGCGCCGGCCATGCCGGAGAGCGCGGCGCTGGTGGAGCGGCTGCGCGGCGACGGCATCCCCGCGGTGATCTCGGGTGCCGGGCCCACGGTGATGGCACTGGCCGACGCCGACACGGCCGACAAGGTCGAGGCGCTGGCCGGTACGGACTGGGCGGCCAACCGGCTCGGCCTGGGCCGGCGGGGCGCGAGCGTCCTGCCGCTGGCGGCGTCCAGCGACATTTAGCCGCGTACGGTTGCCGGATTTCGAGAGGGGGAATGTTTGTTGGATCCGGTAGTGTTAATCTCAAGTCTGCACCCGACCCCACCATGGCGAGGTGCCTCGTGTCCCCGTCAGGGACAGACATTCTTCCGGGAGCCCCCCAAGCCGCATTGTGTGCTGGACGTCGTACGTGATCAGTACGGCCGACACGGACACTGAGCGGCCCGCCGGTGGGGGCACCCCCTCTGGGGGAGTTTCGGAACCGGTGCGACCACGCCGCATGACACAGACACCAGGTGCCACGGCTAGGGGAAGCGCCATCACCAGATATCTCTTCCGCCGTTCAGGCGGACCACCGCCCCGGCACGGTTCACACAGCAAGGACCGAAGCCGGACAGCACAACCGGTCGCCGAGCCAGACAGGCCGACGTCCGCTCCAGGGAAGGACCCTTCGTGAGCGACACCACCGATCTGATGGGCGCACGTGTCGAGGAGACCGCTGCCGCGCCCTCCACGGACGCCTCCGCGCCTGCCACCGGTGCCGGCTCCCGGCGGCGCCGCGGTACCGGCCTCGAGGGCATGGTGCTGGCCGAGCTGCAGCAGGTCGCATCCGGCCTCGGCATCAGGGGCACCGCGCGTATGCGCAAGAGCCAGCTGATCGAGGTCATCAAGGAGGCGCAGGCCGCGGGAGGAGCTTCCGCCAAGGCCGCGCCCGCCGCGGCGGACGCCGCCGGCGAGACCAAGCCGAAGCGCCGCAACACCTCCCGGTCCCGTACCGGCGACGAGGCCCCCGCCGAGAAGGCGGAGAAGGCCGGCAAGGCCGAGAAGAAGGCGGACAGGACGGCCGCCGACAAGGCCACCGCCCAGCAGCAGATCGACATCCCCGGCCAGCCGTCCCCCAAGGTCTCGCCCACGGGCGAGACGGCCGGCGCCGCCGGTGACGACGCCCCCTCGGAGCGCCGGCGCCGCCGGGCCACCGCCGACGCGGGCAGCCCGTCCGCCGCCACCGAGACGGTGGCCGTCGAGACGAAGAGCGAGCCGAAGGCCGAATCCTCCGCGCAGCAGCAGCAGCAGCAGCAGCAGCAGCAGCAGCAACAGCAGGGGCAGGGGCAGGGGCAGTCGCAGGGCCACCAGCAGGGCCAGGGAGACGCCCGTTCCGACGGGGAGGGCGGCGAGGGCCGTCGTCGCGACCGCCGTGACCGCGGTGACCGCGACCGTGACCGGGGTGACCGTGACCGCGGCGACCGCGGTGACCGCGGACGTGACCGCGACCGTCGCAACAAGGGCGACGACCAGCAGAACCAGGGCGGCGGTCAGCAGCGTCAGCAGCAGGGCGGCGGCCGCCAGGACCGTCAGCAGCAGCGGGCCGACGAGGACGGCGACGACTTCGAGGGCGGCCGTCGCGGCCGTCGCGGCCGCTACCGCGACCGCCGCGGCCGCCGTGGGCGCGACGACATCCAGCAGGAGCCGCAGATCAACGAGGACGACGTCCTCATCCCGGTCGCCGGCATCCTCGACATCCTCGACAACTACGCGTTCATCCGGACCTCCGGCTACCTGCCCGGTCCCAACGACGTGTACGTCTCCCTCGCCCAGGTCCGCAAGAACGGCCTGCGCAAGGGTGACCACATCACCGGTGCCGTGCGCCAGCCCAAGGACGGCGAGCGCCGCGAGAAGTTCAACGCGCTGGTGCGCCTGGACTCCCAGAACGGCATGGCGCCCGAATCCGGGCGCGGGCGGCCGGAGTTCAACAAGCTGACGCCGCTGTACCCGCAGGACCGCCTCCGCCTGGAGACGGACCCCGGCGTCCTCACCACCCGCATCATCGACCTCGTCGCGCCCATCGGTAAGGGGCAGCGCGGTCTGATCGTGGCCCCGCCGAAGACCGGCAAGACCATGATCATGCAGGCGATCGCCAACGCGATCACGCACAACAACCCCGAGTGCCACCTGATGGTCGTCCTGGTCGACGAGCGTCCGGAAGAGGTCACCGACATGCAGCGGTCGGTGAAGGGCGAGGTCATCTCCTCGACCTTCGACCGTCCGGCGGAGGACCACACCACGGTCGCCGAGCTCGCCATCGAGCGTGCCAAGCGTCTGGTGGAGCTGGGTCACGACGTCGTCGTCCTGCTCGACTCGATCACCCGTCTGGGCCGCGCGTACAACCTCGCGGCCCCGGCCTCCGGCCGCATCCTGTCCGGTGGTGTCGACTCGACCGCCCTGTACCCGCCGAAGCGCTTCTTCGGTGCGGCCCGCAACATCGAGGACGGCGGCTCGCTGACCATCCTCGCCACCGCTCTGGTGGACACCGGGTCCCGCATGGACGAGGTCATCTTCGAGGAGTTCAAGGGCACCGGCAACGCCGAGCTCAAGCTCGACCGGAAGCTCGCCGACAAGCGCATCTTCCCGGCGGTGGACGTCGACGCGTCCGGCACGCGCAAGGAAGAGATCCTGCTCGGCAGCGACGAGCTCGCCATCACCTGGAAGCTGCGCCGGGTGCTGCACGCCCTCGACCAGCAGCAGGCGATCGAGCTGCTCCTCGACAAGATGAAGCAGACCAAGTCGAACGCGGAGTTCCTGCTGCAGATCCAGAAGACGACCCCGACGCCGGGCAACGGCGACTGACGTCTTCGCAGCATCCCGGCGGTGCCGAGCGGTGCCCGCAAACAGACAGCGGCGGCACCCAGCACCACCCAGCGGTATCCAGCACCATCACAGGGCCGCCCCCGTCACACCGGTGACGGGGGCGGCCCTGTGCGTGCCCGGGGAACAGGTGCTCGGTAACGTACGCCTGCCGCGGCAGCGGCGAGGCCGGTACCGCGACCTTCGCCACAGCCGTGAAGACCGGCGACGGGTACGGCGGCTACGGCACCCTCACTCGAAACTGCAGGTGACGGCGGATTCCACCGCCCAATCGGTTACTCTCCGTGTCCCGTGCGCCACACTTCGGTCACAGGGAGTCGTGCGACCCTGTGCCGAGTTCCGCCGTCTCACCAACGGAGGGACGATGGTCAGGTAGCGGCGGAAACCGCCGGAACCGACCAGCCCGACCCTGAGCACAGGGGGTAACCGACCGCACGAACGCCGAGGAGCACATGTCCGCCGAGAACACCCCTGACCCCGCCATACCCGGCCCCGGGGAGCCCGGCCCCGAAGAGCCCCGCTCTCCCGCTCCCGGCCGCCGGGGCAAGGGCCGCCGCCGCAGGCCCCGCGCCAAGCGGCGCAAGGCCCTGCTGGTCGCGGCCTGGACTGCCGCGGGCGTCGTGGTCCTGGGCGGCACCGGCGCCGGGGTCCTCTTCTTCAAGCTCAACGGCAACCTCTCCAGCGTCGACATCGACCAGGTCCTCGGCACGGACCGGCCCGAGAGGGCCGACAACGGCTCCCAGAACATCCTCGTCCTCGGCTCCGACACCCGCGCCGGCGGCAACAAGGAGCTCGGCGGCGGCACCGACGACGGCACCGCCCGCTCCGACACGGCGATGGTCGTGCACGTCCACAAGGGCCACAAGAAGGCCGGTGTGGTCTCCATCCCGCGCGACACCCTCATCGACCGCCCCGAGTGCACCGACGCCGACGGCGACGAGCACCCCGCCGCCGACGACGTGATGTTCAACTCCGCCTACTCCACCGGCGGCGGCTCCTGCGCCGTGAAGACCGTCGAGTCGATCAGCGGCCTGCGCATGGACCACTACCTGGAGGTCGACTTCAGCGGCTTCCAGAAGCTCGTCGACGACCTCGGCGGCGTCGACATCACGACCACCGAGGACATCAAGGACCCCGACAGCCACCTCGACCTGCCGGCGGGCACCCACACGCTCGACGGCGAGCAGGCCCTCGGTCTGGTCCGCACCCGGCACGGCGTCGGCGACGGCTCCGACCTCGGCCGCATCCAACTGCAGCAGGCCTTCGTCAAGGCACTGGCCGACCAGGTCAAGGACATCGGCCTGCTCGGCAACCCCAAGAAGCTGTACGACATCGCCGACACCGCCACCAAGACGGTGACCACCGACTCCGACCTGGGCTCGGTGAACTCCCTGATGTCCTTCGTGAGCGGCCTCAAGGGCATCGACGCCTCGGGCATGAACATGGTCACGATGCCGGTCCGGTACGACCCCGCCGACACCAACCGGGTCCTGGTGGCGCAGACCAAGGCCGACCAGGTGTGGACGGCCCTGAAGAACGACAAGCCGATCCCCGGGGCGGCGACGGAGGGCACGGCGTCGGGCGGCGCCAAGGGCGTCGTGAACAGCACCCCGTAGAGGCGTGCGGAATAGACGACGGCAGCCCCCGGTTTTGGGAGAAGGCCCCAGTCCTGGCAGACTGGTACGTCGGCCCCGGTTCACGCTCCCGCATCCCGCGGCGGCGACCCGGCGCCCTCCCGAACAGTAGGAGACACCTTGAAGCGCGACATCCACCCCGAGTACGTCGAGACGCAGGTCAGCTGCACCTGTGGCGCGTCGTTCACCACCCGCAGCACCATCCCGTCCGGCACCGTCCGGGCCGAGGTCTGCTCCGAGTGCCACCCGTTCTACACGGGCAAGCAGAAGATCCTCGACACCGGTGGCCGCGTGGCCCGCTTCGAGGCCCGCTTCGGCAAGGCTTCCGCCGGCTCCAAGAAGTAGCGAGCCTCCAACCGCCGGTCCACGGCCGCGCCCCCAGCCGGGGGAGCGCCGGGACCGGCGTTTTTGGTCGCCCGCCTTTCCCTTCCCAAGCAGTAGCAGGAGCCCAAGATGTTCGAGGCCGTCGAGGAACTCGTCGCCGAGCACGCCGACCTGGAGAAGAAGCTCGCCGACCCGTCGGTCCACTCCGACCAGGCCAACGCGCGCAAGCTGAACAAGCGGTACGCCGAGCTCACCCCGATCATCGCCACGTTCCGCTCCTGGAAGCAGACGGGCGACGACATGGAGACCGCGCGCGAGCTGGCCGCCGACGACCCGGACTTCGCAGCCGAGGTCAAGGAGCTGGACAAGCAGCGCGACGAGCTCACCGAGAAGCTCCGCCTGCTGCTCGTCCCGCGCGACCCCAGCGACGACAAGGACGTCATCCTGGAGGTCAAGGCGGGCGCGGGTGGCGACGAGTCGGCGCTCTTCGCCGGCGACCTGCTGCGCATGTACCTGCGCTACGCCGAGCGGGTCGGCTGGAAGACGGAGATCATCGACTCCACCGAGTCCGAGCTGGGCGGCTACAAGGACGTCCAGGTCGCCGTGAAGACCAAGGGCGGCCAGGGCGCCACCGAGCCCGGCCAGGGCGTCTGGGCGCGGCTGAAGTACGAGGGCGGGGTGCACCGCGTGCAGCGGGTGCCCGCGACCGAGTCCCAGGGCCGTATCCACACCTCCGCGGCCGGCGTGCTCGTCACGCCCGAGGCCGAGGAGATCGACGTCGAGATCAACCCCAACGACCTCCGCATCGACGTCTACCGGTCCTCCGGCCCCGGCGGCCAGTCCGTCAACACCACCGACTCCGCCGTGCGCATCACGCACGTTCCGACCGGAGTCGTCGCCTCCTGCCAGAACGAGAAGAGCCAGCTGCAGAACAAGGAGCAGGCACTGCGTATCCTGCGCTCGAGGCTGCTCGCGGCGGCGCAGGAGGAGGCGGAGAAGGAGGCCGCGGACGCCCGGCGCAGCCAGGTCCGCACCGTCGACCGCTCCGAGAAGATCCGTACGTACAACTTCCCGGAGAACCGCATCTCGGACCACCGCGTCGGCTTCAAGGCGTACAACCTGGACCAGGTCCTGGACGGCGACCTCGACCCGGTGATCCAGGCCTGCGTCGACGCGGACTCGGCGGCCAAGCTCGCCGCGGCCTGACCGCGGCCGCACCGGACCACCGCAACCGGACCCGACCCGACCCGTACGCCCGTACCGGACGAACAGCTCAGCCCCGGAGGACCAGCGTGCAGCAACATCACGGGGGGCGACCCCCGAACCCCCGCAGCGTGCTGCTCGCGGAGGTGGCCCAGGCCACCCAGCGACTGGCCGACGCCGGCGTGCCCTCGCCGCGCACCGACGCCGAGGAGCTCGCCGCGTATCTGCACGGCGTCAAGCGGGGCGAGCTGCACACCGTGCCGGACGCGGACTTCGACGCCCGGTACTGGGAGGTCGTCGCCCGCCGTGAGGCGCGCGAGCCGCTCCAGCACATCACCGGCCTCGCCTACTTCCGCTACCTGGAGCTGCAGGTCGGCCCCGGCGTCTTCGTGCCCCGCCCCGAGACCGAGTCCGTCGTCGGCTGGGCCATAGACGCCGTGCGCGCCATGGACGTCGTCGAGCCCTGCATCGTCGACCTGTGCACCGGCTCGGGCGCCATCGCGCTCGCGCTCGCCCAGGAGGTGCCGCGCTCACGCGTGCACGCCGTGGAGCTGTCCGAGGACGCCCTCAAGTGGACGCGCAGGAACATGGAGGGGTCCAGGGTCGAGCTGCGCCAGGGCGACGCCCTGACGGCCTTCCCGGACCTCGACGGCCAGGTCGACCTGGTCGTCTCCAACCCGCCGTACATCCCGCTCACCGAGTGGGAGTACGTCGCCCCCGAGGCCCGCGACCACGACCCCCAGCTGGCCCTCTTCTCCGGCGAGGACGGCCTCGACCTCATCCGCGGCCTGGAACGCACCGCCCACCGACTGCTGCGCCCCGGCGGCGTGGTCGTCGTCGAGCACGCCGACACCCAGGGCGGCCAGGTGCCGTGGATCTTCACCGAGGAGCGGGGCTGGGCCGACGCGGCCGACCACCCCGACCTCAACAACCGCCCGCGGTTCGCGACCGCCCGCAAGGCACTGCCGTGAGCACCCCCATCCCCCCGACCCCGACCCCGCAGTCCGTGTACGAGGAGGCCCGCTAAATGGCACGGCGATACGACACCAACGACGCGACCGACCGTGTGACCGGTCTGCGCGAGGCCGCGTCCGCCGTCCGCCGTGGCGAGCTCGTGGTGCTGCCGACCGACACCGTGTACGGCATCGGCGCCGACGCCTTCACCGGAGAGGCCGTCGCCGACCTGCTGGAAGCCAAAGGCCGGGGCCGCAACATGCCCACGCCCGTCCTCATCGGCTCGCCGAACACCCTGCACGGCCTGGTCACCGACTTCTCCGAGATGGCCTGGGAGCTGGTCGACGCCTTCTGGCCGGGCGCGCTGACGCTCGTCGCCAAGCACCAGCCGTCCCTCCAGTGGGACCTCGGCGACACCCGGGGCACGGTCGCCGTGCGGATGCCGCTGCACCCCGTCGCCATCGAGCTGCTCACCGAGGTCGGCCCCATGGCCGTCTCCTCCGCCAACCTGACCGGCCACCCGGCGCCCGAGGACTGCGACGCCGCCCAGCAGATGCTCGGCGACTCCGTCTCCGTCTACCTCGACGGCGGCCCCACCCCCGGCAACGTTCCGTCGTCCATCGTCGACGTCACCCGCGAGGTGCCCGTGCTGCTGCGCGCCGGCGCGTTGTCGGCCGAGGAACTGCGCAAGGTGGTACCCGACCTCGAGGTGGCGAATTGACGGCCCCTGAGACGGGGCGTGGCATAGGCAGCGCGGAACGCGCCGCGGAGATCACGACGACGTTCGTCGGGCTTCCGCGCGACAGCTTCCGCATCCTCCACGTCAGCACCGGCAACGTCTGCCGCTCGCCCATCACCGAGCGGCTGACCCGGCATTTCGTGAAGGAGCGGCTCGGTGTGCTCGGCGGCGGCCTCATCGTGGAGAGCGCGGGCACCTGGGGCCACGAGGGCGCGCCCATGGAGTCGAACGCCGAGACGGTCCTCGCGGACTTCGGCGCGGACGCGGCCGGCTTCACCGGACGCGAGCTGCTCGACGAGCACGTGATCCGCGCCGACCTCGTGCTGACGGCGACCCGGGACCACCGGGCGCAGGTCATCTCCATGGGGCACTCGGCCGGGCTGCGCACTTTCACGCTCAAGGAGTTCACCCGCCTGGTGAACGCCATCGACCCGGCGACGCTGCCGACCCTGGAGGACGGCGTGGTCGCCCGCGCACGCGCCCTGGTCCGCGCGGCCGCCGCGCTGCGCGGGTGGCTGCTGGCGCCCACGGTGGAGGCGGACGAGGTGTACGACCCGTACGGGGCGCCGCTGCCGTTCTTCCGGTCGGTCGGGGACGAGATACACCAGGCGCTGGACCCGGTGGTGACGGCGCTGACGGGAGTCGCGGCGCGGATGTAGGCAGGGCCTTCGTCGGCGCCGGGCCGGGGCGGTGGCCGTAGGGACAGAGCGCGGCATGGGCGGAGCGCGCATGCGGCGGCGGACGGGGTACGCCGCCGCCCGCGCGGCGCGACACCACGGGCGCCGTCGGTCCCCCGGGCCTACATTGGTCGTACGTCACCGTCGACGCACGCCCGGAGCGCACCATGTCGGTCACCCACGACGTCCCGAAGGCCGATGACAGCACGGCCGATGACGGCATGCTCGGAGCCCTGCTGCGCCAGGACGCCGAACTGGCCGAGATCCTGCTCGCCGAGGGCCGCCGGCAGTCGACGACCCTCCAGCTGATCGCCGCCGAGAACTTCACGTCCCCCGCCGTGCTGGCCGCCCTGGGCTCCCCGCTGGCCAACAAGTACGCCGAGGGCTACCCGGGCGCCCGGCACCACGGCGGCTGCGAACTCGCCGACGTCGCCGAGCGGCTCGCCGTGGAGCGGGCCCGGGACCTGTTCGGCGCCGAGCACGCCAACGTGCAGTCCCACTCCGGCTCCTCCGCCGTGCTGGCCGCCTACGCCGCGCTGCTGCGCCCCGGCGACACCGTCCTCGCCCTCGGCCTGCCGTACGGCGGTCACCTCACCCACGGCTCACCGGCCAACTTCTCCGGGCGCTGGTTCGACTTCGTCGGCTACGGCGTGGACGCGGAGACCGGGCTGATCGACTACGAGCAGGTGCGCACCCTGGCCCGCGCGCACCGGCCCAAGGCGATCGTGTGCGGCTCGATCGCCTACCCCCGCCACCCCGACTACGCGGCCTTCCGCGACGTCGCCGACGAGGTGGGCGCCTACCTCATCGCGGACGCCGCCCACCCGATGGGGCTGGTCGCCGGGGGAGCGGCGCCCAGTCCGGTGCCGTACGCCGACGTGGTGTGCGCCACGACGCACAAGGTGCTGCGCGGGCCGCGCGGCGGCATGATCCTGTGCGGGGGCGAGCTGGCGGAGCGGGTCGACCGGGCCGTCTTCCCGTTCACCCAGGGCGGCGCGCAGATGCACACCATCGCGGCCAAGGCGGTCGCCTTCGGGGAGGCGGCGACCGGGGCCTTCGCCGTGTACGCCCATCAGGTGGTCGCCAACGCCCGGACGCTGGCGGCGCACCTGGCCGCCGAGGGCCTGGTCGTCACCACCGGCGGCACGGACACCCACCTGATCACCGCCGACCCCGCCCCGCTCGGCGTCGACGGGAGGACCGCGCGGGGCCGGCTCGCGGCGGCCGGGATCGTCCTGGACTGCTGCGCGCTGCCGCACGGCGACGCCCGAGGCCTGCGGCTGGGCACCGCGGCGCTGACCACGCAGGGGATGGGGGAGCGGGAGATGCGGGCGGTGGCCACACTGCTCGCCGAGGTGCTCCGGGGCGGGACGGAGCCCGCCGCGGCGCGGGACGACGTACGGGATCTGGTCGGGGAATTCCCGCCGTACCCGAACTGACTCCGGGTAGGCGCACCGTGTGCACGGCCACACGTGCAACCATCGTCGCTACCCGGAAGTCCCCAACCATATGCGCGCATCGCTAGGGTGGTGGGCCGGGAATGGCCAGCGAGACCTGTGGGGAAGCCTGTGCGTGAATACCTGCTGACGCTCTGCATCACGGCCGCGGTGACGTATCTGCTGACAGGGCCGGTACGGAAGTTCGCGATCGTGGCGGGGGCGATGCCGGAGATCCGGGCACGTGACGTGCACCGGGAACCCACTCCGCGGCTCGGCGGGATCGCGATGTTCTTCGGACTGTGCGCGGGCCTGCTGGTCGCCGACCACCTCACCAACCTCAGTGAGGTCTTCGAGACGTCGAACGAGCCTCGGGCCCTGCTCTCCGGGGCGGCCGTGATCTGGCTGATCGGCGTCCTGGACGACAAGTTCGAGATCGACGCCCTGATCAAACTGGGCGGGCAGATGATCGCCGCCGGTGTGATGGTGGTGCAGGGCCTGACCATCCTGTGGATCCCGCTGCCGGGCGTCGGCACGGTGGCGCTCACCCAGTGGCAGAGCACCCTGCTGACGGTGGCGCTGGTCGTCATCACCATCAACGCGGTCAACTTCGTCGACGGCCTGGACGGTCTCGCGGCCGGCATGGTGTGCATCGCGGCGGCGGCGTTCTTCATGTACGCCTACCGGATCTGGTACGGCTACAACATCGAGGCCGCCGCTCCCGCCACGTTGTTCGCGGTGATCCTGATGGGTATGTGCCTGGGCTTCCTGCCGCACAACATGCATCCCGCCCGGATCTTCATGGGCGACTCCGGTTCGATGCTGATCGGGCTCGTCCTGGCGGCCGGCGCGATCTCGGTCACCGGTCAGGTCGACCCGGACCTGATGAACCTGTTCTCCGGTTCCGAGCGCAACTCGGTGCACCAGATGGTGCCGGTCTACATCCCGTTGGTGATGCCGCTCACCATCATCGCCATCCCGGCCGCCGACCTGATCCTGGCGATCGTGCGGCGTACCTGGCGCGGCCAGTCGCCGTTCGCCGCGGACCGGGGGCACCTGCACCACCGGCTGCTGGAGATCGGCCACTCGCACAGCCGCGCGGTGCTGATCATGTACTTCTTCTCGGCGCTGATCGCCTTCGGCGCGCTCGCCTACTCCGTGAACGCCGCCTCGATGTGGATCGTGCTGAGCGTCGTCATCCTCAGCGCGGCGGGCCTGGTCCTGCTCCTGCTGCCGCGCTTCACCCCCCGCGCCCCGCGCTGGGCCGAGCACTTCGTGCCGCCGCGCTACCGACGCCGCAAGGCGGTCGTGGCGGAAGGGGAGCCTCAGGTGGCCGCGGACGGGGGCGGCGACGCCGACGACTCCGGTGTGTCCAGTGAGTCTGGTGAGCCCGGCGAGGGCACGACCGGCGACCGCGTACCGGTCGCCGCGGGCGTCTCAGGCGTCAACGGGGCCACCGCCGTCGGCCCCCGTTCGCGCACAAGGTAAGAATCTGACTAGAGCATTGCCAACGCGTGGGGGAACGAAGTGCCCCATTACCAGACAAGAGGGCCGAGTGACCGCACATACGCGCACGGTCACTCTCATGTGTGACAGCAAGCACACCCTCAGGTAAAGACCTCATCAAATAGTTTGTGATACCGTTCACGAGAACCCCGGATGGAGCCGAAGGGCCGCAGTGCGACGGCCCGTTGGTGAGAGTTCTGCACTCGACCCGGGGGACTACGCTCGTCCATGACGACACCCCCTGCCCCCTGAAAGCGGAGATGCCGCCATGCCCTCCAACGACGTCCGGATCCTGATCCAGGCTGCCGTACCCACCGCTGTCGTCGGTGCGGTCGCAGTCGCGATCGGCGGTGCCGTCGAAGGAGGCAAGGGTGCGGTCGGGGCGCTCGTCGGAGCTGTGGTCGTGATCCTCTTCATGGGAGCAGGGCTGTACGTCCTTCAGTGGACCGCGAAGTCGTTGCCGACCCTGTTCCAGGCGATGGCGCTGATGATGTACATGGCACAAATTGCGCTGATGTTCATCTTCATCGTGCTCTTCAAGGACACGACGCTGTTCCATCCCAAGGTCTTCGCCCTCTCGTTGCTCGCCGGCACTCTCACCTGGGTCGCCGCGCAGGCGCGTGCCCAGATGAAGGCCAAAATCCTTTACGTGGAGCCCGAGTCGACGAAGGACGAGAAGAAGGAAACTCCGGGGCGCTCGTCGTGATACGTAGGGCCGGGATAAAGGCGCATGCGAGACCCTGCTATCGTCCGGTGCCAACTGCGGCATCGCGGGCGCGGGCATCCCAGCTGACGCCTGCCACATCGCGAGGCGAGATGCCCCACAGCCGCCCCCATACCCGTAACACCAGTCCCGTGCCGATCCGCGGCCCCGTGCCGCGCCGACACCACGAGGTTGCCGAATCCATGCGCCACGCTGAAGGAGCCCGCGGTGAGTGCTGACCCGACGCAGGTGCTCGCCTTCGAGACCGACTGCCACATCTTCGACGGCTGTGGCTTCCCGTCTCCCGGGCTGCACTCGTTCCTGTTCGAGCCCATGTGGGGCGACGGCGACAGCAACGTGTACTTCAACAAGACGATGCTGCTGGCGCTGCTCGGCTCGATCATCATCATCGGCTTCTTCTGGGCGGCCTTCCGCCGGCCCCAGGTCGTCCCCGGCAAGCTCCAGATGGTCGCCGAAACCGGCTACGACTTCATCCGCCGCGGTGTCGTCTACGAGACGATGGGCAAGCGCGAGGGCGAGAAGTTCGTCCCGTTCGTCGTCGCGCTGTTCTTCTTCGTGTGGATGATGAACCTCTGGTCGATCATCCCGCTCGCCCAGTTCCCGGTGACGTCGGTCATCGCGTACCCGGCGGTGCTGGCGCTGCTCGTCTACGTCGTCTGGGTCTCGCTGACCTTCAAGAAGCACGGCTTCGTCGGCGCCCTGAAGAACTTCACCGGCTACGACAAGTCGCTCGGTGCGGCCCTGCCGGTCGTCATGCTGATCGAGGCCTTCTCCAACCTGCTCGTGCGGCCCTTCACCCACGCCGTGCGACTCTTCGCGAACATGTTCGCGGGTCACATCCTGCTGGTGCTGTTCACCATCGCCAGCTGGTACCTGCTGAACGGGATCGGGATCGCCTACGCCGGCGTCTCGTTCGTGATGGTCCTGGTGATGACGGCCTTCGAGCTCTTCATCCAGGCCCTGCAGGCGTACGTCTTCGTCCTGCTGACCGTTACCTACATCCAGGGCGCGCTCGCCGAGCACCACTGAGCGTCCCGCACCGCCCCAGTCGTCCGGTGGCCCACCCCCACCGGCCCGTGAAGAAAAGGAAGAACTGGCATGTCCCAGACCTTTGCTGCCGTCACCGGCTCGATCGCTTCCATCGGTTACGGCATCGCCGCCTTCGGTCCCGGCATCGGCGTCGGCATCATCTTCGGTAAGGGCACCGAAGCCATCGCCCGTCAGCCCGAGGCCGCCGGCCTGATCCGCGCCAACCAGATCCTCGGCTTCGCCTTCTGTGAGGCGCTCGCCCTCATCGGCCTGGTCATGCCGTTCGTCTACGGCAAGTGATCACCTGATCCGCGACCGGCTCACTAGACGAAAGGCAGTCTGATATGAGCCCACTGCTTCATATCGCGGCCGAGGAGGCGCAGAACCCCCTCGTCCCGCCGATTCCCGAGCTCGTCATCGGCCTGCTCGCCTTCGTCATCGTCTTCGGCTTCCTCGCCAAGAAGCTCCTCCCGAACATCAACAAGGTTCTGGAGCAGCGGCGCGAGGCGATCGAGGGCGGGATCGAGAAGGCCGAGGCCGCTCAGACCGAGGCCCAGAGCGTGCTGGAGCAGTACAAGGCTCAGCTCGCCGAGGCCCGGCACGAGGCCGCGCGTCTGCGCCAGGAGGCGCAGGAGCAGGGCGCCGTGCTCATCGCCGAGATGCGCGCGGAAGGCCAGCGGCAGCGTGAGGAGATCATCACCGCCGGACACACACAGGTCGAGGCCGACCGCAAGGCCGCCTCGTCCGCGCTGCGCCAGGACGTCGGCAAGCTCGCCACCGACCTGGCCGGCAAGCTCGTCGGCGAGTCCCTCGAGGACCACGCCCGGCAGAGCCGTGTGATCGACCGCTTCCTCGACCAGCTCGAGGAGAAGGCCGAGGCCGGACGATGAACGGAGCGAGCCGCGATGCCCTGGCAGCCGCACGCGAGCGACTCGACGCGCTGACGGACTCCACGACCGTGGACGCCGCGCAGCTCGCCGACGAGCTGGCCGCCGTCACCGCGCTGCTCGACCGCGAGGTCAGCCTGCGGCGGGTCCTCACCGACCCGGCGCAGGCCGCCGACGCCAAGGCCGAACTGGCCGGACGCATCCTCGGCGGACAGGTCGGCGGTCCGGCCGCCGACCTGGTGGCCGGTACGGTCCGCTCCCGCTGGTCGCGCTCGCGCGACCTGGTGGACACGCTGGAGGAGCTGGCCGCCATGGCCGACTTCACCGCGGCGCAGAAGGCGGGCACGCTCGACGACGTCGAGGACGAGCTGTTCCGGTTCGGCCGGATCGTCGCGTCCGACACGGGGCTGCGGTCCGCGCTGACCGACCGCTCCGCGAGCACGTCGGCCAAGACCGCGCTGCTGCACAGCCTGCTCGGCGGCCGGGCCAAGGCCACCACCGAGCGTCTGGTGACGCGCCTCGTCACCGCGCCCCGGGGACGTAGCCTGGAGACGGGACTCGAGTCCCTGTCCAAGCTCGCCGCCGAGCGTCGCGAGCGCACGGTCGCCGTCGTCACCTCGGCGGTCCCGCTGAGCGACACCCAGAAGCGGCGCCTCGGCGCGGCGCTGGCGAAGCTGTACGGGCGCCAGATGCACCTCAATCTCGACGTGGACCCCGAGGTCCTCGGCGGAGTCCAGGTGCGGGTCGGCGACGAGATCATCAACGGCTCGCTCGCGGACCGGCTCGAAGACGCCGCCCGCCGCATGGCGAGCTAGCACCAACCGCACACGCAGGAATACGGCCCGGGTTGGGCCGTGCAGAGGATTCACCTCTTTCAGGGGGGAGTCCCCATCCCCCCAAAGTGAAACTTCGGGCCCAACAAGGAGAGCAGGGAACTCAGATGGCGGAGCTCACGATCCGGCCGGAGGAGATCCGGGACGCGCTGGAGAACTTCGTCCAGTCGTACAAGCCGGACGCGGCCTCGCGCGAGGAGGTCGGTACGGTCAGCCTTGCCGGCGACGGCATCGCCAAGGTCGAGGGTCTTCCGTCGGCCATGGCCAACGAACTGCTGAAGTTCGAGGACGGCACCCTCGGTCTCGCCCTGAACCTCGAGGAGCGCGAGATCGGTTGCGTCGTCCTCGGTGAGTTCAGCGGTATCGAGGAGGGCCAGCCGGTCACCCGCACCGGCGAGGTCCTGTCGGTCGCCGTGGGCGAGGGCTACCTCGGCCGCGTGGTCGACCCCCTCGGCAAGCCGATCGACGGCCTCGGCGAGATCGAGACGTCCGGACGCCGTGCGCTGGAACTGCAGGCCCCCACGGTCATGCAGCGCAAGTCGGTGCACGAGCCGATGGAGACGGGCTACAAGGCCGTCGACGCCATGACCCCGATCGGCCGCGGCCAGCGTCAGCTGGTCATCGGTGACCGGCAGACCGGCAAGACCGCCCTGGCCGTCGACACGATCATCAACCAGCGCGACAACTGGCGCACCGGCGACCCGAACAAGCAGGTCCGCTGCATCTACGTCGCCATCGGCCAGAAGGGCTCGACCATCGCGTCGGTCCGCGGCGCGCTGGAGGAGAACGGTGCGCTGGAGTACACGACCATCGTCGCCGCCCCGGCGTCCGACCCGGCCGGCTTCAAGTACCTGGCGCCGTACACCGGCTCGGCCATCGGCCAGCAGTGGATGTACGAGGGCAAGCACGTCCTGATCATCTTCGACGACCTGTCGAAGCAGGCCGACGCCTACCGCGCCGTGTCCCTGCTGCTGCGCCGCCCGCCGGGCCGCGAGGCCTACCCGGGTGACGTCTTCTACCTGCACTCCCGTCTGCTGGAGCGCTGCGCGAAGCTCTCCGACGCCGAGGGCGCCGGTTCGATGACGGGTCTGCCGATCGTCGAGACCAAGGCCAACGACGTCTCGGCGTTCATCCCGACCAACGTCATCTCCATCACCGACGGCCAGTGCTTCCTGGAGTCGGACCTGTTCAACGCCGGTCAGCGCCCCGCGCTGAACGTGGGTATCTCCGTCTCCCGAGTCGGTGGCTCCGCCCAGCACAAGGCGATGAAGCAGGTCTCCGGCCGGCTGCGCGTGGACCTCGCCCAGTTCCGTGAGATGGAGGCGTTCGCCGCCTTCGGCTCCGACCTGGACGCCGCGTCGAAGGCCCAGCTGGAGCGCGGTCAGCGGATGGTCGAGCTGCTGAAGCAGGACCAGTACGAGCCGATGTCCACCGAGGACCAGGTCGTCTCCGTCTGGGCCGGTACCACCGGCCGGATGGACGAGGTGCCGGTCGTCGACGTGCGTCGCTTCGAGAAGGAGCTCCTCGAGTACCTGCACCGCCAGGAGCAGGGCCTGATGACCTCCATCCGCGAGGGCGGCAAGATGTCCGACGACACGCTTCAGGCCATCGGTGACGCCATCGCGGCGTTCAAGAAGCAGTTCGAGACGAGCGACGGCAAGCTGCTCGGCGAGGACGCCCCGTCCGCCGCCAAGTGACGTAAGGAAGGGACCTGACTCATGGGAGCCCAGCTCCGGGTCTACAAGCGTCGCATCCGATCCGTCACCGCGACCAAGAAGATCACCAAGGCGATGGAGATGATCGCCGCCTCGCGTGTCGTCAAGGCGCAGCGCAAGGTGGGGGCCTCCACGCCGTACGCGCAGGAACTGACCCGCGCGGTGACGGCGGTCGGTAGCGGTTCGGACACCAAGCACCCGCTGACCACGGAGGCGGACAACCCGACTCGTGCGGCGGTCCTCCTCCTCACGAGCGACCGCGGTCTGGCCGGCGCCTTCAACTCCAACGCCATCAAGGCGGCGGAGCAGCTGACCGAGCGCCTCGAGCGCGAGGGCCAGCAGGTCGACACGTACATCGTCGGCCGGCGCGGTCTCGCCCACTACAACTTCCGTGAGCGCAAGGTCGCGGAGTCGTTCGCGGGCTTCACCGACGAGCCCTCGTACGCGGACGCCAAGAAGGTCGCGGCGCCGCTGATCGAGGCCATCGAGAAGGAGACGGCGGAGGGCGGCGTGGACGAGATCCACATCGTCTACACCGAGTTCGTCTCGATGATGACGCAGACGGCGGTCGACTCCCGGTTGCTGCCCCTGCGCCTCGAAGAGGTGGCACAGGAGTCGGCGACGAAGGACGAGGTCCTTCCGCTGTACGACTTCGAGCCGTCGGCGGAGGACGTCCTCGACGCCCTGCTGCCGCGCTACGTCGAGAGCCGCATCTACAACGCTCTGCTGCAGTCGGCCGCCTCCAAGCACGCCGCCACGCGGCGCGCGATGAAGTCGGCCACCGACAACGCGGGCGAGCTGATCAACACGCTCTCCCGTCTTGCCAACGCGGCCCGCCAGGCCGAAATCACCCAGGAAATCAGCGAGATCGTCGGTGGCGCGAGCGCACTGGCCGACGCGACCGCGGGGAGTGACAACTAATGACCACCACTGTTGAGCCGACCGCAGCGTCGGGCGTGGCCACCGGCCGCGTCGCGCGGGTCATCGGCCCGGTCGTCGACGTGGAGTTCCCCGTCGACGCGATGCCGGAGATCTACAACGCCCTCCACGTCGAGGTCGCCGACCCGGCGCAGGCGGGCGAGATCAAGACGCTGACCCTGGAGGTCGCCCAGCACCTGGGTGACGGCCTGGTCCGCACCATCTCCATGCAGCCCACCGACGGCCTGGTCCGCCAGGCCGCGGTGACCGACACGGGCACGGCCATCTCCGTGCCCGTCGGCGACTTCACCAAGGGCAAGGTGTTCAACACCCTCGGTGAGGTGCTGAACGTCGACGAGAAGTACACCGGCGAGCGCTGGCCGATCCACCGCAAGGCGCCGAACTTCGACGAGCTCGAGTCGAAGACCGAGATGTTCGAGACCGGCGTCAAGGTCATCGACCTGCTGACCCCGTACGTCAAGGGCGGCAAGATCGGTCTGTTCGGTGGTGCCGGCGTCGGCAAGACGGTGCTCATCCAGGAGATGATCTACCGCGTCGCCAACAACCACGACGGTGTCTCCGTGTTCGCCGGTGTCGGTGAGCGCACCCGTGAGGGCAACGACCTCATCGACGAGATGAGCGAGTCCGGCGTCATCGACAAGACCGCCCTGGTCTTCGGTCAGATGGACGAGCCGCCGGGCACCCGTCTGCGCGTCGCGCTGGCCGGCCTGACCATGGCCGAGTACTTCCGTGACGTCCAGAAGCAGGACGTGCTGTTCTTCATCGACAACATCTTCCGCTTCACGCAGGCCGGTTCCGAGGTCTCGACCCTGCTCGGCCGCATGCCCTCCGCGGTGGGCTACCAGCCGAACCTGGCCGACGAGATGGGTCTCCTCCAGGAGCGCATCACCTCGACCCGCGGTCACTCGATCACCTCGATGCAGGCGATCTACGTCCCCGCGGACGACCTGACCGACCCGGCCCCGGCCACCACCTTCGCCCACCTCGACGCGACGA
This sequence comes from Streptomyces marokkonensis, assembly GCF_039539045.1. Taxonomy (NCBI): domain Bacteria; kingdom Bacillati; phylum Actinomycetota; class Actinomycetes; order Kitasatosporales; family Streptomycetaceae; genus Streptomyces; species Streptomyces marokkonensis. The sequence continues at coordinate 3,967 of NZ_BAABCQ010000096.1, read as the reverse complement.
CGGTGCTCTCCCGTCCGATCTCCGAGAAGGGCATCTACCCGGCCGTGGACCCGCTGGACTCGACGTCCCGCATCCTCGACCCGCGGTACATCGCGGCGGACCACTACCAGGCCGCGATGCGCGTGAAGAACATCCTGCAGAAGTACAAGGACCTGCAGGACATCATCGCGATCCTCGGTATCGACGAGCTCGGCGAGGAGGACAAGCTCGTCGTCCACCGTGCCCGTCGCGTGGAGCGCTTCCTGTCCCAGAACACCCACGTCGCCAAGCAGTTCACCGGCGTGGACGGTTCGGACGTGCCGCTGGAGGAGTCGATCGCAGCGTTCAACTCGATCTGCGACGGTGAGTACGACCACTTCCCGGAGCAGGCGTTCTTCATGTGCGGTGGCATCGAGGACCTGAAGAAGAACGCGAAGGAACTCGGCGTCTCCTGAGCCGCGTGCTCATCGTGGGCCCCCGGGCTCACACCGGAGGGGGCGGGCGCGTCCCGTCCCCTCCGTCACGCCCATTAGACTTGTAACCAACACCCGGCTCTCCCGCCGGGTGGTGACCCGAGGAGCCACTCTTGGCTGCTGAGCTGCATGTCGAGCTGGTCGCCGCCGACCGTCAGGTCTGGTCCGGCGAGGCCACCCTGGTCGTCGCGCGCACCACGTCCGGCGACATCGGCGTCATGCCCGGTCACCAGCCGCTGCTCGGTGTGCTGGAGTCGGGCCCGGTGACCATTCGTACGAGTGACGGTGGGACGGTCGTCGCCGCTGTGCACGGAGGCTTCATCTCGTTCGCGGACGGCAAGCTGTCGCTGCTGGCGGAGATCGCCGAGCTGGCGGACGAGATCGACGTCCAGCGGGCGGAGCGGGAGCTCGAGCACGCGAAGGCGGAGGGCGACACCCACTCCGAGCGTCGCGCGGACGTCCGACTGCGCGCGGCGGCGGGACGCTGATCCACAGCACTGTGCGATAGCGTCGTGCCATGACGTCACTCAGCCGCGGCTGGGACCGGAGCGATCCGGACCCGGCCGCGGCTGAGGCAGATCCGGGTGGTTTTCCGTTCCGTTACCTAGGAGACGAGGAGGTCGGTGTCGATGGCCCTCGCTCTGACTGTGTGCGGAATTGTCGTCGCCCTGGTGGTGATCGCGCTCTTCGTCTTCGGTCTGCGCCGCCGGCTGATCCAGCGATCGGGCGGCACCTTCGACTGCTCCCTGCGCTGGGAGGCCCCCACGGAGGGCGACGCCGGCGGCAAGGGCTGGTCCTACGGTGTGGCCCGCTACAACGGCGACCGGGTCGAGTGGTACCGCGTCTTCTCGTACTCCCCCCGCCCGCGCCGGGTCCTGGAACGCTCCGCGATCGAGGTGGCCGGCCGCCGCGTCCCGGACGGCGAGGAGGAGCTGGCGCTGCTCTCGGACGCCGTCGTGCTCGCCTGCGTCCACCGGGGCACTCGGCTCGAGCTCGCCATGAGCGACGACGCGCTGACCGGGTTCCTCGCGTGGCTGGAGGCGGCCCCGCCCGGACAGCGGGTGAACGTGGCGTAGCCCCGGACACCCTCCCCGAGCCGAAGTACGGGGGAGGGCGACCGGGGCTCGGAGCCTGCCGGATACTACTTCAGACCGCTGTCGATGGCGCTCACCAGCTCGCCGTTCGCGGTGTCACCGCTGAACTCCCAGAAGAAGGCACCGCCCAGGCCCTGCTGCTCGGCCCAGTCCATCTTGGACGTGATGGTCGCGGGGGTGTCGTAGGACCACCAGTTGGTGCCGCAGTGCGCGTACGCCGTGCCGGCGACGGGGCCGGTGGCCGGGCAGCTGTTCTTGAGGACCTTGTAGTCCTCGATGCCCGCCTCGTACGTGCCCGCCGCCGGGCCGGTCGCCGTGCCGCCGGGCGCGGACTGGGTGACGCCGGTCCAGCCGCGGCCGTAGAAGCCGATGCCGAGGAGCAGCTTGTCGGCCGGCACGCCCACCGCCTTGAACTTCGCGATCGCGTCGGCGGAGTTGAAGCCCTGCTGCGGGATGCCGTCGTACGAGGTCAGCGGCGAGTGCGGAGCGGTCGGGCCGTTCTTCGCCCAGGCGCCGAAGAAGTCGTACGTCATCACGTTGTACCAGTCGATGTACTGCGCGGCCTCGCCGTAGTCGGCGGCCTCGATCTTGCCGCCGTCCGAGGCGTCGGCGGTGGTGGCCGCGGTGACCAGGTCGTCACCGAACTCGGCGCGCATGGCCTTCATCATGGTGCTGAAGGCGTTCGGGGCACTGGTCTCGTCGCAGTCGAGACCGCAGGCGTTCGGGTACTCCCAGTCCAGGTCGATGCCGTCGAAGACATCGGCCCAGCGCGGGTCCTCGACCAGGTCGTGGCAGGACTTCGCGAAGGCGGCCGGGTTCTCCACCGCCTCGGGGAAGCCGCCGGACCAGGTCCAGCCACCGAAGGACCAGAGGACCTTGATGTTCGGGTACTCGGCCTTCAGCTTGCGCAGCTGGTTGAAGCTGCCGCGCAGCGGCTGGTCCCAGGTGTCGGCGACGCCGTCGACGGACTGGTCGGCCGTGTAGGCCTTCTCGTAGTCGGCGTAGGCGTCACCGATGGTGCACTTGCCGTTCTGGACGTTGCCGAAGGCGTAGTTGATGTGCGTGATCTTCTCGGCGGAGCCGGAGGTGACCAGGTTCTTCACGTGGTAGTTGCGCCCGTAGACGCCCCAGTTGGTGAAGTAGCCCAGCTTGACCTCTTCGCCGCCGCCCGGGTTGCCGCCGTCGTCCCCGCCGCCGGTGGTGGTGACCTTCAGCGCGCCGCTGACCGGACCGGTCTGGTCGGCGGTGTCCCGGGCCTGGACGGTGTAGGAGTAGTCGGTGCCCTTGGTGAGGCCGTTGTCCGTGTACGAGGTGCCGGTCACGGTGGCGACCTTGGCGCCGTCGCGCAGGACGTCGTAGTTCTTGACGCCCTTGTCGTCGGTCGCCGCCGACCAGGACAGCTTCGCCGAGGTGTCGGTGACGTTGGAGGCGGTGGGTGTGCCCGGCGCGGAGGGGGCCTCGTCGCCGGGGACGGAGGTGCCGTCGCAGCTGCCGCCGTTGAGCTTGCAGTTGGACGGGGAGCCTGGGCCGCTGCCGTTGAAGCCGAAGGTGACCGTCGCCCCGGGGGCGAGGGTGCCGTTCCAGCCGACGTTCTTGGCGGTCCAGTGGTCACCGGAGTTGGTGACCGTGGCGTCCCAGGCGGAGGTGACCTTGGTGCCGGAGGGGAAGTCCCACTCGACGTTCCAGGAGTTGATCGTCGTGGTGCCGGTGTTCTTCACCGTCCACTTGCCGCCGAAGCCGTTGCCCCAGTCCGAGGTCTTGGCGAAGGTGGCCGTCGCGCTCGTGGCCGCCTGTGCCGGACTCGCGAGTCCCACCAGCCCGGCCATGGGGAGCGCCAGGGTCGCGACGAGTGCCGCGGCTCTGTGTCTGAAGCGCATGATGCGCCTCCTTATGGGGAGTGGTTGTTGTGAGCATGACTGAGCCTCATGCTCGCAGTGCCGCGAGAATAGAAAGGTCTGGACCATAGGTCAATAGGTCTGGACCACTGTTCCCGACTCGGGCACTCCCCTGACTGCCTCCGTGAACGGCGAAGCGGCCCCCGGGCGTTGATGCCTGGGAGCCGCTCGACCTGCGATCAGTGAGCACCGGGTCGACCGGGGCACCTGTCGGTGCCGCGGTCAGATGGAGCCGTCGGTGGGGACGGCCTGCCCGGTAGCCGACTCAGCGGTACTCGTGGTGCCGGTCCTCCGACCCGTCCTCGTCCACGAGGAAGAAGTTGGCCTTGGCGCTGTTGTCGTCCTCGTCGACGACGGTGACCTCGGTCTCCTCCTCCTCCTTGTTGTTCTCGGAGCAGTCGATGTTGTTGTTGGCCGACGACAGGATCGGGATGTCGATCACTTCGAGCGGCAGGCAGCTGAGGATCTGCGAGTTGTTCTCGAACTTCGCGGTGTCGTCATCGGCGGCCGCGGCCGTGCCGGCGGC
>NZ_BAABCQ010000095.1:0-30371 GCF_039539045.1 Streptomyces marokkonensis | reverse complement strand
CTGTCGTCCCCGTAATCCGGGCCCGTCAGGCCGGTGCAGTTGTAATCATCCACACGCAGGAGCAGTAGAGAGTCGGACTCGGTCATCTCGCGAAGCCCTTCCGCGATGACCCTTCCGACCTTGTGCCGGCCCGTGGCGGAGGCCTCGAAGTGCGGGCGTATCTCATCCCACTGAAGTGCATCGAGAAATGTGCGCAAGTGCTCGCCCGACAATTCTTCGAGGGTGTACCGGACCCGTACAGGGCTCTGCGGGTCAAGCTGCTCGTCGAGACTGTTCTGCGTGGCTTCACGTGCGAGCACAGCCAGGTCCGCGTCGAAGGCGAAGGCCGCAGCATTGCCGAACTCCCGCCCGCCGTCACGATGTGCCGGTCGGTGATGCCATTTGAGAGCACTCGATGACACCACCTCGGCCGCGCGGCGCAGCACCGTCTCCTCGTCGACACCGAGGGCAGCGGCTATCGCTCGCTTCCTGTCCTCGCGGGGCTCAGCACGGCCTGTGGCCCAGGCGGAGACCGCAGCCGGTGTGACTGCAAGGGCCTCTGCCAGCGCCGACTGTGTCATCCGACGCAGGCGCAGCTGTTTCTCGAGCCAGGCCCCGAAATCCTGTCGCTGGTCCGTTGCTTCCACCGTGCCCCCAAGTCAACCGAGTGGAGCAACGGATGATAGCAAAAGACGTTTGTGGTGAGCCACGTGCAGCAATTTCGTTTGTGTGACGACTTGAACCCCACGAGGATCACGCGTGTACTTCCCAGCTCAGCTCCTCCAGGGCATCGATACGCATCTGCGCCCGGTCCAACACCTCGTCCGTGTCCCGCCCCTGCTCCCGGAGCCAGTGGAGGAGATCAGTGATGATGAGGATCGCCGTCTCCTCCGCTTCGGCGGCCCCCAGCCGGCCCGAACGCGAGCGGATCGGCGGGCTGGCTGCACCGTAGAGATCAATCAGCGCCACCGCCCGTGCTGCTTGCGGGGTTCTGCCGGATTCAGGCCGAGCCTCGGGCACCGTGGCGAGCTCGCACCAGGTCACCTTCCGATCGGCATGGAGCAGCACACCCCAACGGTCGGTGACCGCGTCGACAAGCGCCACACCGCGTCCGGCCTCCGCCTGGACGTCCGCGGCGATCAGGGTGGGCAACGCTCGAGTGTCCGGGTCGTGTACCTCGATACGGAGGAACGTGCCGTTCATCAGTAGGGCCAGGGTGGTCGGAGTACCGGCCCCGACGTGGGTGATGACGTTTGCCACTAGCTCGCTGACGCAGAGTTGAGCCTCGTCCACGAGGCCTTGAAGTCCCCACGCCTCCAGTCGCGTCCGCACCTTGCGCCGCAGCGCTGCGACTTCCTCTTCGTGGGCAGTGAATTCCACAACGTACGGGGATCGCACCATGCACGCCTTCGGGATCACTTCCGAGCCTTTCGTCGCTGCCGGTTCACTCGGCCGTCGTCGGAGCCTCCGGTCAATCGGGCCCCGCACGTTCGGCTTCCACAGCATGGCCGGCACAAATCCCGCCGTGCAATGTGCAGCAAGAGAATCCCACGATCGAGTGATTGGCACACGACGCCCTTGGCACAGAGACTGAACGCCGTTCACCAAGAAGGAGGTTCACATGGCCGGGTCACCGACGGCACGCCGACGTCGGCTCTCCATCGAGCTGAAGAAGCTTCGGGAGAAGAACGCGTTGACCTGCGCCCAAGTGGGGGCGGCGCTGGACTGGAGCGGCTCGAAGGTCAATCGCATGGAGACCGGCAGTGGGCGGGTCCAGCCGTCCGACGTCGACGCCCTGTGCCGGTTCTACGAGACCACGGACGAGCTGCGCGAGTTCCTGAAGTCCCTGGCTCGGCAGGCCAAAACACGCAGTTGGTGGCAGGTCCACGGGTCCGGCGTGCCCGAGTGGTTCTCCATCTACATCGGCCTCGAACAGGACGCTTCCACCCTGCGTCAGTACCAGTGCGAGGTGATGCCCGGACTTCTCCAGACCGAGCCGTACGCACGTGAGCTCCACACCTGCGGCTCCTACTTGCCTCCCGAGGACATCGACCGTGCCGTGCGGGTACGGCTGGAGCGCCAGTCGATGCTCAGCGCCCCCGACGCTCCCGACTGCTGGTTCGTCGTGAGCGAGGGAGCAGTACGTAGGGTCATCGGCGATCGCGAGTTGATGCGAGTGCAACTGGAACACGTGTTGGACGTGGTGCAGAAGCCGAGCGTGACGCTTCAGGTTCTTCCCTTCGACGCCGGTACCTGCCCGACCACAGGTCCGTTCACCATGCTGGGCTTCCCGGATCCCAAGGACCCGGACATCGTGTACCGGGACGGCATCACCGATGCGATGTACTTGGAAGGGGAGCCCCATGTCCGCGAGTACAACAGAGCCTTCGACGAGTTGAGGGCAGCGGCCATGAGCCCACGGCAGAGCATTCAGTTGATCAGGAACGTGGTGAAGGAGTGGGCACGGTGAACATCGGTCCCAGCGGCACCGAGCCGTCACTTGCTTGGGTCAGGTCGTCATACAGCAACGGCGCAGGGGGCGAATGTGTCGAGTGCGTCACTGACGGCGGGCGGATACTCCTGCGCGACACAAAGATCGCCGATGGGCACGTCACAGCCGTAGGGGCTCCCGCGTGGCGTTCCTTCACGCACGCGGTGCGTCGGGGCTGGGCGGAGCCCCGCTGAGCTGCGGTGCGGTGGCGTATCGCAGGGGTCGACCGAGTGGACGGTGTCGCCGTGCGGCGGTGTCAGGGTGCCTGAGCAGGGCCTGCGACCGGCGCGGACCTGTAGGACACTCCACGTAGAACAGAGGAGACCAAGGAGTAGATGATCGTGAGCGCACAGCACGAGGAGACCAGTCTTCCTGTACCGCTGCCGTTGAAGACCATCGGCGACATAAGAGCTGCTCTGCTTTCCGGGCACGGGTTTCCAGGTGATCGGGACGCCTTCGAGACCGATCTGCAGCGTGCGTTGGAGGCGTCGTCGGAGACCGATCTGAAGGCCGTGGCCGCGGTGATCGTGGATTACCGGGGACGGATCCGCCTGTACCAGGATCCCGATTTCGACATCGCTGTCCAAGAGGGCGTCGATCTCGCCATGCGGCTGAAGCAGGAGGCGCGAGGCGAGTGAGCGGCGTCATCGCAGCCGTCACAGTGCGAGCGGCACAGCGGGCGAAAGAGCTCGGTGCGGAGCATGCCTTGGAAGCCCTACGGCAGGAACTGGAGCTGATGCCCCGGCTCGGAGTGCTCCTTGGACCGCGCGGTCGGGGCGACATGGAGGTACGCAAGACCAGGATCGAGCCGACGGGCGACGCACCCGGACTCGCAGTGGCATACGTGTACACACCGGCACCCCCGCCTCCGACGGTCGCGATCACTTCGGTGACGCCGGACGACGGCACCTCAGAGTGATTCTGCCGACCTACGTGCGTACGGTTCTCTCAACCCGGGCATGACGTCCCGACCGTGTCCACGATGCTCCGCGGAGCATCACGCCTGATCGTCGGCCCCGCCCTCGTTCCCGCCCTCGATGACGGTCAGGTCGGTGCGCGTGCCGGCGTACGGATCGGGTGCGCCCTCGGGGATGTTCTGCATGGCCTGGCCCTGGGCCGCGCCGTTGCCGTTGAACACGAAGTCCGGCCGGATGCGCCAGTTGCGGCCCTCGCGGTAGATGAAGCCATGGGCGGCGAGCTGCTTGAGGCCGCGCGAGACGGAGGCCTGTGACATGCCCACCTGCTCGGCGAACTTCACCTGGCTCTCGACGAGGACAAGGCCGTGGTCCTTGCGGTTCTGGAGGGCGCACATCTTGTGGAACAGCTTGTAGGCGCTGACGCTGAGGTCGGCGTCGGCGAGGGCGTTGTGGGCCGCGTATCCCATCGTGGTGAAGCCTCCTCCCCTGAACCAGAGGGCGTGAGCGGCCGAGACCGACGAGTGGACGGTGAAGTCGTTCACCTCGCCCGTCCCCTTGTTCACGGTCTCGATCCGGGTCACTCGCCGGGCCGCACGCACAGAGTACTCCCAAGGGTGAATGGAGAACATGCGGCGCTGACTCATCTGGTCCAGCACCGATGTCGAATGATTCGGTGCTGGATAGCGTAGGGCATTCATCCAGGTCTGGATGACGTTATCCAATACTGGATTCGTGGCTTCGTGTTTCTGCACGTCAACGACGTGTCCTCCATCGCCTGTCTTTATAGGCCAAGGAACCCGCCGCGCCTCCCGCCCCGAGGCACTCGGTCGGCCCGCCACGCCCGGGTGCCGGGCCTCGGTGGCCATGCGCCTTCATCGAGGAAGCGTGGCTGATACCGGTACGGGGCTGAGGGAGGCACACGTGACGGGCGGCCGTTCGGCTCTCCCACCGCTGTGGCGTGCTTTCGACGGCTCAGGTCCTGAGGTCCGGGGATGCTCGGGCGATTTGGTCGCGGGCCACCGCACTGCAGCGAACAGGTGGACGAAGGACGTGGAGCCATTTCCTTCGTGGCACGGCCGCCGTGGCACGGCCGGTATTGGTCCCGGGCATGACCGGCACGGCGTGGCCTACGCGCCGGTCCGTCCGTCGACGAGTTCTCGTACGACGTCGATGTGGCCGTTGTGGCGGGACGTCTCCTCGATGAGGTGGAGGATCACCCAGCGGAGGTCGACGTGGCGGCCGTCGCTGATGGGGCGCTTGGCCGTCGAGTTCAGGTCGTGGTCAGAGACCAGGCGGCGGTAGCGGGCGCTCTGCTCCTCGTACTCGGCCAGGAGCTGGGGCAACGGGACGTCGACCGCCGTCCGCATCTCGGGGTCGGGGTCGTCGTCGGTCGCCTCGGTGAGGGGACCCGTCTGCTCCTCGCCCAGGAAGATCACCTGGAACCAGAAGTTCTCGACCCATCGCAGGTGGCTGATCAACCCGCACAACGTCATCAGCGGTGACCCCGGGAGCGGTGCCTTGCGGGCGTCCTCGGGGGACACGTCCTCGCACTTGGCTCGCGCGGTGTCACGGGCGTAGTCCAGGAAGGTGGCCAGCTGCGTCCGCTCGTCCCACGTGGGAGGCGTATCGGTTCGTTGAGTCATCGCGGGGAGTCTCCCGCAGCACGGGAAACGGTGTCGACTCATTTGATCGCGGATCGGGGTCGACGCCTCGGCCATCTGCTGTGGCCGGGGGGGAGTCCGGTGTGGTCCGGCGGGCGGGTCGGCGGACCACACCGGCCCACGGGCGCGGCCCGCCGAGCAGCAGGCCGGGGCCGGAGCCCGAGCAGGTGTCGCGACGAGCCGTCGGTCCACCACAACGCGTCCTGCGGCGTCCGTGCGGAGTTCGCCTGCCGCTCCCCTGCTGTTGGCCGTGCCTGGCTACCTTCGCCTCGCCCGGTCCGGCAGCAGGAGAGGCATGCCCATGAGCACCCCGGTCCATCGCACCCCGACACGGCCGTCCGTAGCCGCGCCGACGGTCAAGCAGCGTCGGGAGGGCAGCCGAGCCGGGAGTCCGTCCGGGAACTCGGCGGAGCACGCCTTCCTTCGGTTCCAGTCCAGCGTCGGCAACCGCGCCGCCACCGCGGCGGTGCAGCGTGCCAGAAGCGCGACCGGGGAACGTACGGCGGAGGCCACCGGCGCGGCCGGGCAACAGGCGACGGGAGGCGGTGGCGGGGCCGACGGGGCGCGGCAGAGGAAGAGCTATCGCGACCGGATCAACGCGGTGCTGGACCGGTTCAAGAAGAACCTCGAACCCACGGACAACATCGTCAAGGGCGGCCAGACCCCCACCAACGCGGCCCTCACCCACCAGGCCGGCGCCAACGCCGACGGGGCCCTCAAGAGCGACGCCGCCATCTCGGGCACCTCTGCCGCGGGGTGGAATGCCCTCACGGAGGCCAGCGGCGTCGTGGTCAGCACCATGGACGCCTACAAGAACATGAAGGACTCCAAAAGCAACGAGACCGGGGCCAAACACCACACGGCGAGCCGGAAGGCCAAGACCAAGGGGGCGGACGCGGGCGTCGGTGCCGTCAGTTCGGGTTCCTACGGCGCCGCCATCGCCAAGGAGGCGACCAAGGTCCAGGGGGCGGCGAACGCCGCGACGGCGGCCGAGGCGAGCGGTGCCCTCAGCGCCGTCACCGGCCTGGCGAAGGGCGCCCGCGCACTGGTCCGTGTCGGGGGAGCGACCAGCAAGTACAAGAACGTGAAGGCCCTCGGAGATGCCAACGTCGTCAACGCGACGCTGCTCGCCCGTCTGGACCGGGAGGTGCACATGTCCGTGCACCGGGCCAACGCGGCCCGTGCGGAGGCGTACGCCAGGCTGGACGCGGCCGAGGCGCACCCGCACGAGGGTTGGCAGGAGGGCGTCGACGCTGCCTTCGCGACCTTCGAGAGGGAGTTCCGCAGCGTCAGGCCCGCCGAAGAGGCGTACAGGCGTGCCGTGAAGGAGACGGCAGACCTGAGCCAGGTACAGAAGTACGCGAAGAAGAAGCAGGTCACCAAGATCGGCAAGGAGACGGTGGGCGGCGTGATGGGCGAGCCCGCCAAGGCCGCGGCCGGCGTCTTGACACTGGTCACGGCGACGGGGGCGCTGGCGAGCAACCCGGCCGGCTGGATTCTCGCCGCGGTCGGGGCCGGTCTCGTCCTGGCCACCACCGGTTACAAGGCGGGCCGCGCGGCCACCAAGCGTTACGACGAGAAACGCCACCCCGACCGCTTCACGCTGGAGGGCGAGACTGCGGAGGATGCCGTGCCTCGCACGGAGTCGCTGAAGCACGCCTTGAAGTTCTGGAAGAAGGTGTCGAAGGGCGAACGCCAGGCCATGGCGCGCAAGATCTACGGCCTGGCGGCGGGTCCCGACGTCCCCGGGAGCGGCGGCACGACGCCCCAGCTGCGGCAGTCCGCCCGGGAGCTGCTCATCGCGCTCAAGGCGGGTCCCGCACAGCACAAGTTGGACCCGGAAGCGTGGGAGACGACCCTCAACGACCCGGCGAAGAAGGGTGGTTGGATATCGGAGATCGCGGAGCAGCTGGCCTCGGGGTGACCGTGCGGCGCCGCGGTCGCCTCACGGCTTGCGCACCGTCCCGCAACAGGCGTCGACGGAGGTGGCGGGCGGGCGGACGACTCGGTCCCGGCAGCGGGACGCCGCCGTCACCGGGACGCCCGCGCCTCGCGCGCCGTTCTCCCCGGACGGACGACCCCGGCGGCGCGGAGCAGCACCTGCTGAGGGAGTGGTTGCACCGCCTCGCCACCGACGGCTGACCGCGACGGGGGCGGTGACGAGGCCGGCGCGCGGGCCGGGCCCTGCCCGTTCGGTCCGGCCGCGCCTGGGCGGCTGCCGCACGTGTCGGCAGCCGCCGCGCCCCGGGTCAGGACACCACGCGCAGGTGGGTCGGCCAGCCGATGCGGTCGAGGAGGCGGAACATCTTCTTGATGTCCGTCGGGTTCAGCTTCACGCAGCCGTTGGACTTGTAGTCACCGGCGCCGTCCCAGCGGCGGGCCTCGGTCCGGCCCGCGCTGCCGTCGCGGTTCATCTCGGAGTGAATGAACATCTCCGTGCGGGTCAGGGTGCCCTTGGAGCACTTCATGTCCTGCAGGTAGACGGCGTACCCCTTGATGAGCTTGCCGTTGTACGTGCGGGTCTTGAGCTTGATCTTCCAGTTGCCGTTCGGCATCCAGCCCTTGGCGCGGGCGCAGTCGTCCTTGACGCCGAGGCCCGATCCGGCCCGGTAGGTCGCCCAGAGCTTCTTGCCCCGGTAGACGGAGAGCTTCGAGTTGGTGGGGTCGCCCGGGTTCTTGTCGAACACCAGGGTCGTCGCCGTCGCCGCTGCGGCCTTGGCCTCGGTGGGGCCCTGTGCGGCCGCGGCCGGTGCCAGGGCCAGCGTGGTCGCCACCGCTCCGGCGACCACGGCACCGCGCAGGTGGCGTCCGTTGCTGTTCATGTGTGTTCCCTCGCTTCTTGTCGTCCGGGGCCGGGCAGCCGGCCCCCGTGTGTGGTTCGGGTGGGTGGCTTGGGTGGGTGGTCCGGCCGCGCGGCCGGACGCCGCGGTCCGGGTGTGGGCGCACCCGGACCGACGGAGGGGGCGGGCGTCGTGGCCCGCCCCCGTCCGTACGAGGTCAGGCGATGGCCAGGCGGACCTCTGCCTTGTTCGTCCCGGCGAAGGTGTGGGAGAACTGCTCCCGGACACCGGAGCTGCAGGCCGTCGACCTCTTGGTCTGGCCGTTGCCGCCGACGACGCGGACCAGGGCGCACTTGCCGTCCATGCGGGTGTCCTGGAGCCAGCCGGAGACCGTCACCTTGCCGCCCGAGCAGCGCAGGGACCAGCTGGCCTTCGCCCCGTCGATCACCGGGGAGGCCGACGACGGGCACGTGGCCGCGCTCGCCGGGCCGGCGGCGCCCACGGCCAGTCCACCGGCGAGGACGACGGCGGACAGGACGGACGTGATGGACTTGCGGAAAGCAGACATGGGGTACCCCTTCAGACGGAGAACTGACGGAAAGCGGACCGGAACGAGACTCCGTGCGTCTCGCCCCGCCGACGTGCGGGGCGAGGTCCGGAGTTCCGGCTGCGACACCAGCATCACCGGACGGAACGGGTACGAGAAGACGATCCCGGCTGCTTGCCGAGGCGCATCCATGCACCGTGCATGAGAGGGCTCTGACCTGCTGTCATGCCCGTCATGCCGGTCATGCGCGGGACTGCGCGACATGCGCCCGGACGCAGTGTCCGCGCGTGGGGCCGACCCGCTCGCGCGGACGCGGACCCTCACGCGGATGCGGATGCGGATGCGGACGCGGATGCGGATGCGGACGCCGACGTGGGAACCCCCGTGGCCGTCTGGTACGCCGGAGCCCTGTCGGGCGGGAGCTGCCGCACGAGCAGGACCAGCCAGGTCTCCGTGTCCGCCTTGCCGGTCACGGGCAGATGGTGATTGCTCTGGAAGAACCTCAGGTCGGCGGCGGTCACCGCGGTGAACTTCCCCGATACCACCGTGCCGCCCTGGCCCACGTTGTCCAGGAGCTCCTGTACGGCCAGAACGTGTGCGCCCTTGGATCCGGCGACGGCTTCCTTCACCAGCTCCGGCCACGTGTCCTTGCCCACCTTGCCGTCGGGCGCCAGATCGTTCTTCCGCTGGAAGTCCATGACGGCGTCCCGGGTCTCCTCGTCGAAGAAGCCGTCCGCCCTGACCTTGTAGCCGTGCGCGTTCAACAGGTGCTGAAGGGCTCGGCCACGGGTGTGGTGGTCCTCCTTCTGCATCATCAGCAGCGGCCAGTCGTGCGGCCCCACGCTCGCGGGCGCGGCACCGGCCGCACCGGCGGCAGGGACGCCACGGCTCGGGGCGACCAGTTCGCGAACGCCCGCTCCGGCGGCGAAGGCAAGGACCACGGCCGCCACCATCAACACCGGCAGGGCCCGCCGGGAACGGGGGCGGGGGCGGCCGGACGCGCCGGACGCGTCCGTTCCGTCCGTGGCCTCGGCCTCGGCTCCGGCGGCGGTGTCCGTCCCCATGGTGGCGTCGGTACCGGCGGTGGCGTCGGTCCCGGTGGCGGGGCCGGGGCCGTCCGTGGGACCGGCCGTGGGCGCGGTGTCCGGTCGGGTGGCGGAACCCGGTCCGCCGGTCGTGCCCTGCTCCTGCGTGGAGCGGGGCCCGTCCGCGGTGCCGGTCACGGCGGCGGGCGGCTGCTTGCCGCCGGCGAGCCGTTGACGGCTGTTCTCCTCCAGCGCGGCCCGGCACAGTGCCCGCGCCGGCTCCAGTTCCACCGCCGGAGCGCGCAACTGCGCGTGCAGGGCCTCCACCACTCGCGGAGGAGCGTTCGACGTGTGCTTCGGATTCAAGTAGCGCGAGAGCGTGGTCTGGTCGACACCCAGCCTCGCGGCCAGCGCCTGCTGGGTCGGCCGCATTCCGCCGGACGAGTGCCCGGCCTCTTCCCACCAGCCTCGAAGCAGTCGCGCCAACCGCTCTCCCGGCGGCTGCTCCCGGCCCGAGCCCTCCTGCTCGTACGCCATGTCGTGTCTCTCCCCGTCGTCAGGCGGAACAGCCGGGCGTCCACACCTCTGCATGACGGCATAGCGGCACGTCAGCCGCGTATGCCCCGGCGTGCATGGACGCATCGGCCCACAGCGGCGCAGATCGTAGCGACGGAGAGCCGCCCGTGGGCACGCCTTCTCCCGGGTGGTCCACGCCTTCCCACGGCCGACGGATGCGCGGCGGCCCCGCAGCACGGCGTCTCCAGGCGGTTGGGAGGGCCGCGCCGGAGACCGGTGCCATGGGCACGTGTATCACCCGGAAGAGTGTCCAATGACGCGCTGATTCCCGGGACGGTCGTCGGGTGCGGTGATCCCGGACCGGGCGTCGGGTGCGGTGATCCCGGACCGGGCGTCGGGTGCGGTGTCCTCGGACCGGGACGCCGGTGTCGTCCACGCCGAGCTGCCGGCCCGGCCGGCCGAGCTATGGGCTGAGGGCTGAGGGCCGGGAGCAGAATGCGATGCCTTGCGACGACAGCCCTGCTTCCGGCCCTCCGCACCGGCTCGCCACACCGGCCGGTGCGGAGGGCCGGTCCAATCGGCCGACCGGTTCCTCGACGCCCACGGACGCGGCCTGCCGCTGACCGCCGAGCAGCAGGCCGCGGGCTGCGGGCTGCGGGCGGTGGACGGCGGGCGGTGGACGGCGGGCCGGGGCTCGCCGCCTCTGCGGGTGCTCAGTCGAGGCAGAACTCGTTGCCCTCGATGTCCCGCATCACGATGCACGACTCGTTGTACTCGTCGGCGACCATCACTCGCTCGCACGTCGCTCCGAGGGCGACCAGGCGGTCGCGCTCGGCCTTGAGCGTGGCGAGGCGCTCCTCACCCACGAGCCCCGTACCGGCTCGTACGTCGAGATGCACCCGGTTCTTGGCGACCTTGCCCTCGGGGACACGCTGGAAGAACAGTCGCGGGCCCGCGCCCGAGGGGTCGACGCAGGCGAACGCCGAGCCCTGCTGGTCGGGCGGCAGGGCGCGGTCGAAGTCGTCCCACGTGGCGAAGCCCTCCGGAGGCGGCGGTACGACGTACCCCAGCACCTCGCACCAGAAGCGGGCGACGCGCTCGGGCTCCGCGCAGTCGAAGGTGATTTGGACCTGCCTGATCGATGACATCGGCGCACGATAGCAAGGGAGTCCCTGTTGCTCATTTCCCTTTTCGGACAGGCGTGTTGCCGGGCGGGCGGGACCTGTTGATCGTCTCGGCCCAGTGGGTATTGTGCGTCGTCCCGCCCGCGTTCCGGTTCCGGGTCCCGGGCCGGTCCGGGGCGGGGCAGCGGTTACGGCCTGGGGAGTACTCGAGTGGGGGATGGCGTGTCGGTGTTCGCACCACTGGAGGAGGCGGATCCGCATCGCGTGGGCCGGTTCCGGATCGTGGCCAGGATCGGCGCGGGAGGCATGGGCCGGGTCTATCTCGGGCGTTCGCCCGGAGGCCGGTCGGTCGCGGTGAAGGTGGTGCGTGCGGAGCTCGCCGAGGAGGCCGGGTTCCGGCGGCGGTTCGCCCGGGAGGTGGAGACGGCCCGGCGGGTCACCGGGTTCTTCACCGCCGCGGTGGTGGACGCCGACCCGCAGGGCTCCCCCGCGTGGCTGGCCACCGAGTACGTACCGGGAATGCCGCTGGGCGAGGCGGTCGGACGGCACGGGCCGTGGCCCGAGAAGAACGTGCTGGCGCTGGGGGCAGGGCTGGCCGAGGCGCTGGAGGCCGTCCACGACGCGGGGGTGATCCACCGGGACCTGAAACCCTCGAACGTACTGCTCGCCATGGACGGCCCGCGCGTCATCGACTTCGGGATCTCGGTCATGGCCGAGGTGAGCGCGCACGCGAGCGTACTGACGCAGACCGGGGCGGTCATCGGCACGCCGGGTTTCATGTCGCCGGAGCAGCTGGTGGGGGGCGAGGTCGGTCCGCCGAGCGACGTGTTCTCCCTCGGGACGGTACTGGCGTTCGCCGCCACCGGCTCCGGCCCGTTCGGAGCCGGCGCGGCCCAGGCGCTGAACTACCGCATCGTCCACGAGCAGCCGGACCTGAGCGGACTGCCACCGGTACTGGCCGATGTGGTGGGGCGCTGCCTGACCAAGGAACCGGAACGGCGGCCATCCGTGGCCACGTTGGTGCGCGAGCTCGGCCGGGCCCTGCCGGACGAGGGGCTGGAGACGCCCCGGCCGTCGTCGGACGGCGGTTGGTTGCCGGAGTCGGTGACCCGCGTACTGCGGGAACGGGCGCACACCCGCACCATGGCCCCCCAGGAGCACGATCGGGAGCACGGTCGGGAGCAGGAACGGGGTCGAGGAGAGGAACAGGGCCGAAGAGAGACAGAGGGAGAGGGAGAGGGGCAGGAGCGGCGACAGGGGACGCCGCTGTCCGGCGGCGACGAACCCTCGCCCCACCACGCACCGACCCGCACGGGCCGGCAGTCTCCCCCGGTCACGCCCCCGCCCCCGGCCCATCCTCCGACCGCGTTGGTGCCACCGGCGCGTGAGGCGAGGCCCGAGCGGCCCCGGATACCGGTGACTCCGAAACCGGCGGACATGCGCCGTCCGTCACCGTCGCCGTCCTCCACGGTCCCCTACCCGCCGGTCGTCACCCGTCGCCGGGTGCTGGGCACTCTGGGCGGTGTGGCAGCCGTGGGCGCCGGTTTCACCCTGATGAAGGTCCGGAGCGACAGGGCCGACGCCGCCGAGAGGCCCCCGGCCGGCGTCAAGCAGCGCTGGGCCCTCGGGGACTTCAAGACGTCCTCCCCGGTGACGGTCGTCGGCCGCACCCTCTACGTGGGCCAGTCCGGCGGCCTCCGCGCCATCGACACCGCCGACGGCCGGCGACGCTGGGCCTTCGACGCCCCCACCGGCGACACCGGTCGCCCCCCGGCCGTCGCCGACGGCACGGTCTACTTCGGCAGCAGCGACGGCAACATGTACGCCCTCGACGCCGCCACCGGCGGCAAGCGCTGGAGCTCCCCGGTGGCGGCCGAGAGCAGACTGGGCATGTCCGCGACCGTCGCCGACGACATCGTCTACTTCCTCAGCCGCAGACGCACCGATGTCGAGCACATCGAAGCCGGGCTGCACGCCGTCGACGCGGCCACCGGCCGGGAACACTGGGTCTTCACCTACTCCGCGGACTTCGCCGACGTGCCGCCCCCGCTGGTCTCGGGCGGCGCCGTCTTCGTCGGCGGCGGGGACGGCACCCTGTACGCCGTGGACGCCGACACCGGCCGCGAACGCTGGGCCGTCCCCACCGCCGGGGAGTCCGTCCCCGAGCCGCAGAAGCGTCTCCACCTGGCCCCGCTGGTCGCGGACGGCACCGTCCATGCCGGCAACGGCGACGGCACGCTGCACGCGGTGGACGCCGACACCGGCCGGAAACGCTGGACCTTCGCCACCGGTGAACGGGCGGACGTGCTGCCCGTCGTCTCCGGCGACACCGTCTGCGTCAACAGCTACATGGGCAGGCTGTACGCCCTCGACGCCGCCACCGGAGAGGAACACTGGACCCTCGACCTCGGCGACCACTCGTTCTCGGCTCCGACGGTCGCCGCGGGCACCGTCTACGTCGGAAGCCGCAACCACAAGGTCTACGCCGTCGATGTCGCCACGGGCCGCAAGCTGTGGGCCTACAGGTCCGAAGGCCCGATATCCGCTACCCCGGTCGTCGCGGACGGCACGCTCTACTTCAGCTCCGGCAGCCCGGGCAACGAACTGCGGGCGGTGGCACTCGGCGCACCAGGACCCAGCCCGGCCGGGTGAGGGGCGGCGAGGCGGCCCCGTTCGCCCCGACCGGACTCACGTCGGTTCAGCGGCCCACCGGGAGGACGGGCGGAGGCGTCGGCGTCACGGCTTGCGCGCCACCCCGCAGTAGGCGTCGACGGCGGCGGTGCTCGGGGCGTCCGGGTCCGGACGCCAGGACGGGACCCGGGCGATGCCGGGGGCGACCAGCTCCAGCCCTTCGAAGAAGCCGGCGATCTCCTCGACCTCGCGCACGTGGTACGGCGTCGCGCCGCTGGCGTTGTAGGCGTTCGAGGCGGCGATCATGCCCTCGCTCGTCGCGGTGCTGTCGCTGATCACCAGGTAGCTGCCCGACGGAAGGCCCGCCATCAGCTGCCGTACCACGTGGCGTGCCTCGTCGTAGTCGGCGACGTGACCGAGGGTGTTGAGGATGATCAGGGCGATCGGCCGGGAGAAGTCGAGGGTGCCGGCGGCGGCCTCCAGGACGGCTTCGGGCGCGTGGAGGTCGACGTCCAGGTAGGCGGTCCGGCCCTCGGGGGTGCTGGTGAGCAGCGCGCCCGCATGGGTCAGCACGATCGGGTCGTTGTCGACGTACACGATCCGGGCGTCGGGGGCCGCGCGCTGGGCCACTTCGTGGGTGTTGTCGGCGGTGGGGAGGCCCGTGCCGATGTCCAGGAACTGCCGGATGCCCTGCTCCTGGATCAGATGGCGGACGGCGCGCCCCAGGAAGAGCCGGCTGGTGTGCGCCACGTCGACGAGCCCGGGGAAGATCTCCTTGATCTGCTCCCCGATCTCCCGGTCGACCTCGTAGTTGTCCTTGCCACCGACGAAGTAGTTCCAGAAGCGGGCCGAGTGCGGTGTGGTGGTGTCGATCCGGGCCCGTATCTCCGCGCCGGCAGCGACCTGGGAGTTGGTGTCCGACACGGCAGGGTCTCCTGGAGGTTGGCTCGGGTGATCGGAACCCAACCTAGTGCCGCCGCTGCTCAGGCGGCGTGAAAAGTGGTGGAGCGGTGGACAGTTGAGGGTGGGACGACCTGACGGCTCGCCCGGGTCTTCGGAGGCGAGCCGTCCGTCGTGGGGACCGATGGGTCGGTCTCAGCCGAACATGCCCGGCACGTAGTCGCCCGCCGGCCGGCGGACGATGACGTTCAAGCGGTTGTACATGTTGATCAGGGCGATCAGGCCGACCAGCGCGGTGAGCTGGTCCTCGTCGTAGTGCTCGGCCGCGTTCGCCCAGGCCTCGTCGGAGACGCCGCCCGAGCCGTCGGCGATGCGGGTGCCCTGCTCGGTCAGTTCCAGGGCGGCGCGTTCGGCGTCGGTGAAGACCTCGGCCTCCCGCCACGCCGCGATGAGGTTCAGGCGCAGAGCGGTCTCGCCCGCCTTCTCGGCGTCCTTGGTGTGCATGTCGAGGCAGAAGCCGCAGCCGTTGATCTGGCTGGCGCGGATCTTCACCAGCTCCTGGGTCGTGGCCGGCAGCGACGACTCCAGGGTTTTGGCCGCCGAGTTGATGTGCCGCAGGAACTTGCCGGCGAGCGGGCCGGCGAACATGTCGAGACGGGCTTCCATGATGATTTCCTCCGGTCGTCGGGCATCGGGCTCGGTCACCGAGTCGGGTCCCCGGGCTCGGGCGTCGAGTTGAGCGTCGGACGCGGTCGTCGGTCGTCCGCGTCCTTGGGCGTACACAGCTACGACGAAGCGCGGGGTGCGGGATGTGACACGTCCGAGAAGGGAGTGGCCCGACCCGCGTCTCAGTCGTTCGGGGTGGCTCGTGCCAGCAGCCGGCGCAGGGCCGCCGTCACCTCGGCCGGACGTTCGTCCATCACCCAGTGGCCGGTGTCGTCCAGCATCGTCAGTTCGGCCCCCGGGACCGCCCGGGCCAGCTCGGTCGCGATCGTGGGGCGCAGGTACTCGTCCTCGCGGCCCCAGACGACCGACGTCGGGCAGGAGATGCCGGGGAGGCCTCGGAGCAGTTCGGGGCGGGGCGGGGTGCGGTAGTCGGCGAAGAAGTGGAGGAGCCGGCGGCGGCCCTCCGGCGTGTCCATCCAGTCGACGTAGCCTTCCAGGACGCCGGGGTCGAGGTGGCCCGCGCGGACCAGCGGCGCGAAGGCCCGGCGGTGGAGGGCGGCGTAGGGCAGGCGCATCGCGACCGGTCGCAGTACGGGCGTTCGCCCGGCGAGGCTTATCAGGCTGAAGACTGCGTACCAGGGGCGGGCGAAGGAAGCGTGCGCGCGGCTGTTGAGGACCGCCAGTCGGCGTACGCGCCCGGGGTGGGTCTCGGTGAAGCCGAGGGAGAGGAAGCCGCCGTAGTCGTGGCCGACCAGGTTCACCGGCCCAAGCGCCAGCGCGTCCAGCAGCCGGCCGAGCCGGGCGACCTCGGTGTCGTAGTCGAAGCGCAGGTGCAGGGGGCGGTCGGACTCGCCCCAGCCGAGGAGGTCCGGGGCGATGACCCGGTACTGGAGTGACAGGGGCGGGATCTGGTGGCGCCAGCAGTGGTGGTTGGCGGGGTAGCCGTGCAGGAGGAGGACCGGCTCGGCATCGGGGGGTCCCGACTCCCAGCAGGCCACGCGGGCACCGCCGTCCACCGTGACCGACCGGGCGCGGGGCCCGTCCGTGCCGGGGCTCTGCGTACTCATCGGCTGCTCGCTCCCTCGATCCGTCGTACTCCCCCTACTCCCCTTCCCCCATAACTCGGCGGGCGCCCGGAAGTGACGCGCCCGGGGCACGGTGTTCGGCCGAGGGGGCGCGTCGTCGCCGGCGTACGGCGGACCGGCGGCCACCCCGGCGCGTGCGGGGCGCCCGGCGAGGTTTAGGTTCGGTTCCAGCAGTCGGCACAGCAGGAGGCGGAGATGGCGAAGGTTCCCGGCGCGGTGGTCGCCGCGGGTGGTCTCGTCGGCGGGTACGGCGTGGCCCGGTGGACGAGGAAGCGGCAGCTCGGCGGGGTCGTACTCGCCGTCGCCGGAGCCGCTGCCGCACAGCAGTGGCGGGAACGGGCCGGCGGGAGGGCCGCCGGAGCGCTGACGGCCGCGTACGTCGCCGGCTTCGCCGGGTCCCACCCGCTGGCCAAGAAGGTGGGCGCCTGGCCGGCCGTCCTCGGTGTCGCCGGTGCCGTGGCACTGGCCTCGTGGGCGGTCGCCGACCGGCGGGGCTGACCGGCGGGGCCGGCGGGAGGGGCGAGCTCCCGTCCGGGCCGGCTCAGGTCAGGTGCGTCAGTACGTTCACCACCCGCCCGTTCGGATCCCGTACGAAGAAGCGCCGTACGCCCCACTCCTCGTCCCGCGGCTCCCGTACGATCTCCGCGCCCGACACGGCGACCTGCGCGTACACCGCGTCGACGTCCTCGACCTCCACGCTCAGGTCGGGGGCGACGGGCGCGGTGCGTTCCTCGGTGAAGAGACTGATCTGGGCGGTGGGGTTCGACGGGGAGGCCAGGGTCGTCACCCAGCCCATGTCCATCACCTCCTCGAAGCCCAGCAGGCCGTAGAAGTCACGGCTGCCGCGCAGCCCCTCCTCGTGCTCGACCTGGATGTTGGGGACGATCCGGCGGATGGTCATCGGGCGGCTCCTCACGGTCGGCCGGTCCGGCGGCGGGGCGTTCGGACGGCACGGACGGTGCTCGGCGGTACAGGCGGTGCTCGGCGGAACGGGCGGTGCTCGGCGGAACGGGCGGTGCTCGCCGGTACCGGCGGCACCGGCGGCACGGACCGACGCTACGCTCCCGTCGTGCCGGTTCCCGGCGTTCCCGCCGGGTCCGCCGGTCCCGCCGGGTCCGCCGGTCCCGCCGAGCCCCCGTGCACCACCGACAGCGGCTCCGCGATGTCCTCCAGCGAGCGGCGTTCCGCCTTCACCGCCAGGAACGCCGCCACCAGGCCGGCCGCGCACATCAGCCCGGCGCCGATCTGGAAGGCCAGGACCGTGTCGCCGACCACGCCGGACTCGGTGAGGTTGGCGAAGAGCAGCGGACCGCTGATGCCGCCGGCGGCGGTACCGATGGCGTAGAAGAAGGCGATGGCCATGGCGCGGGTCTCCATGGGGAAGATCTCGGAGACCGTCAGGTACGCGCTGGAGGCGCCCGCCGACGCGAAGAACAGCACCACGCACCAGCAGACCGTCATCGTCGTGGCCGTCAGCGACCCCCGGTCGAAGAGGTACGCCGTGCCGAAGAGCAGGATGCCGGAGAGCAGATACGTGCTGGAGATCATGATTCGGCGGCCGACCGTGTCGAAGAGCGGGCCGAGGAGCAGCGGGCCGCAGAAGTTGCCGGCGGCGATGACGGCGAAGTAGTAGCCGGTGCTGCCGGTCGGCACGTCGAAGAACGTGATGAGGATGGTGCCGAAGCCGAAGGTGATGGCGTTGTAGAGGAAGGCCTGGCCGACGAAGAGGGACAGGCCGAGGACCGCGCGGCGCGGGTAGCCGCGGAAGACGGTTTTGGCGATCAGGCCGAAGCCGATGCTCTTGCGCTGGTGGATGGTGATCTCACCGGCCGGTGGCGGCAGCTTCTCGCCCTTCTCCTTCTCGATCTCCCGTTCGGCGGACGACACGAGGGCGTCGGCCTTCTCTCCCTGGCCGTGGATGAACTGCCAGCGTGGGCTCTCCGGGACGTGCCGGCGCACGAGCAGGATGACCAGGCCCAGGACCACACCCAGGCCGAAGCTGAGCCGCCAGCCGAGGTCCTTGGGGAAGATGTCGGTGTCCAGCATCACGATGGACAGCAGCGCGCCGCCGATCGCGCCGAGCCAGTAGCTGCCGTTGATGATGAGGTCGACCCGGCCCCGGTACCGGGACGGGATCAGCTCGTCGATCGCGGAGTTGATCGCCGCGTACTCGCCGCCGATGCCGAAGCCGGTGAGGAAGCGGAAGAGGAAGAACCACCAGGTCTCGAAGGAGAGCGCGGTCAGCGCCGTCGCCGCCAGATAGACGACCAGCGTCACCATGAACAGCTTCTTGCGGCCGTAACGGTCGGTCAGCCAGCCGAAGAACAGGGCCCCGGAGCAGGCGCCCGCCACGTACAGGGCGGCGGCCATACCGGTGATCTGCGCCGAACTGATGTCCAGGCCGCTGCCTTCCTCGGCGATACGGCCCGCCACGTTGCCGACGATCGTGACTTCCAGGCCGTCCAGGATCCAGACGGTGCCCAACCCGATCACGATCATCCAGTGCCATCGCGACCAGGGCAGCCTGTCCAGTCGGGCCGGGACGGCCGTGGTGACGGTGCCGATGGCGGCGGGCGTCGAGCCCGGCGACGACGATTCCGCTGTCATGGCTCCCTCTCCGTCGAGCGAACGCCTCCCGTGTGCCCTGCACCGGAAGGGACACGCCCACCGCGCCGGGAGGGCCCGCCGCCGCACCGGGAGGCCGCAGGGCCCGCCCGCGCCCTCGGCCGCGGAGCCCTACGCCCCCAGCATGCGGGAGACCGTGTAGATCAGCAGCCCGGCCAGCGAGCCGACCACCGTGCCGTTGATCCGGATGAACTGGAGGTCCCGGCCGATGTTCGCCTCGATCTTCTTCGTGGTGTGCTCGGCGTCCCAGCCCGCCACCGTGTCGGTGATCAGGGAGGTGATCTCCCCGCGGTAGGTGGTGACCACGTACACCGCGGCGCCCTCGACCCACGAGTCGACCTTGCCCTGCACCTTGGCGTCGGAGGCCATCCGCGCGCCCAGCGACAGCAGCGAGGCCCGCACCCGCATGCGCAGTTCGCTGCGCTCGTCCTCCGCCGCCGAGACGATCATGGAGCGTACGGCCGTCCAGGCGGACGCGATCAGGTCCTGGACCTCGCCGCGGCCCAGCACCTCGGTCTTCAGCCGCTCCACCCGCGCACGGGTCTCCGTGTCGGACTGGAGGTCGGAGGCGAAGTCGGTGAGGAAGCGGTCGAGGGCGCCGCGCGCCGGATGGGCCGGCATGTCGCGCATCTCGGTGACGAAGCGCAGCAGCTCCTTGTAGACACGGTCGCCGATCTTCTTGTCCACGAACCGGGGCGTCCATCCGGGTGCCCCGCCCTGTACGGCGTCCATCACGGAGTCGCCGTGCAGGACCAGCCAGTCGTGGGCGCGGGAGACGATCAGGTCGACGGCCCGCCGGTGTCCGCCGTCGGCGACGATCCGGTCCAGCAGCTTGCCGATACCGGGGGCGATCTCCTGGGCGTCGGCCCGCCGGGTGATCGCCTCCCCCACCACCGCCTGCACGTCGGAGTCGCGCAGCACGGTGAGGGCGCCGCGCAGTGCGGCGGACAACTCGGCCGTCACCCGGTCGGCGTGTTCCGGCACGGCGAGCCAGGCACCGAGCCGGCTGCCGATACCGACGGCGCGCAGCCGCCCGCGTACGACGTCCTCGGAGAGGAAGTTCTCGCCGACGAACTCGCCCAGCGACACACCCAGCTGGTCCTTCTTCTTCGGGATGATCGCGGTGTGCGGGATGGGGATGCCGAGCGGGTGGCGGAAGAGGGCGGTGACCGCGAACCAGTCGGCGAGCGCGCCGACCATGCCGGCCTCGGCGGCGGCCGACACATAGCCCGCCCAGGCGCCCGCGCCCCGGTGGGAGGCCCACTCGGTCAGGACGTAGACCACGGCGACGAACAGCAGCAGGCCGGTGGCGGTGAGCTTCATGCGGCGCACGCCGCGGCGCTTGACCTCGTCGGCGGGGCTGAAGGCCGTCATCGCGCGGTCGCGCACGGCGCCGGCGTCGCCCGTGCCGCGAGCCGCGCCCGTACCGGAGGCGACGTCCGTGCCCGTGGCAGCGTCCGTGCCGGGGCCGGAGTCCCGGGCGGCCCGCCCGTCCCTCTCGGCGGATCCCCCGGCACCTCCCGTGCCCGCCCCGGCGTCCCGCCCGGTGCCTCCGGAACCATCAGGAAGTTCCGCTTTCGCGCGTTCCATGCACTCCACCGTTCGCTGATCCGTCCCGCACACATTGTCCCTTCCTGACCGACTCCTGGAACGGAACACAAGTTCCCGGCGTCTGTCCGGTAGGGGAACGCCCGGGCGGGTCCTGAGGCCTTTCCCCGGCCCATGACGCATCATGGGTTCATCGGACCGGAGCTTCGGGCTCCCCTCGCCCGAGGAGAACAACACAGCATGACCCGGGGACGTGACGGCGGTTCAGGACCGCCCCCCACCAAACACCGTGCCCTGCTCGCCGCGATCGTCACCCTGATAGTGGCGATCTCCACGGCCATATACGCCGGAGTGTCCGCCGACGACGGCACCAAGGACCGCACACCGCTCGCCGGCGGACGTTTCCCGCGCGGCGACGCCGCTCCGGCCTCCACCGGCACCTGGGTCGGCGCCTGGTCCACCTCCCCGGCGGCGGCCGAACCGGGCACCGTGGCGACCGGCATGGCGGGCCGCTCGGTACGCAACGTCGTACACGCCGGCATCGGCGGCACCAGCGCGCGGATCACCCTGTCCAACCTCTACGGACAGTCCCCGCTGACCGTCACGCACGCCACCATCGCCCTGGCCAACGGCCCCGGCACCGCCGCCGCGCTCGCCGACACCATGCGCCGGCTCACCTTCGGCGGCGCCCCCCGGGTCGTCATCCCGGCGGGCGGCCAGGTGACGAGCGACATCGCCCGCATCACCGTCCCGTACGGCGCGGACGTCCTGGTCACCACGTACTCCCCCGTGCCGTCCGGACCGGTCACCCACCACCCGTACGCGCAGCAGACCAGCTACATCGCCGACGGTGAGCGCACCGCGGACGTCACCGCCGTCGCGTACACGACCGAGACCCGGTACTGGCGCTACCTGACCGCGCTGGACGTGCTGAGCCACGAGGCCGACGGCACCGTCGTCGCCCTCGGCGACTCGATCACCGACGGTTTCGGCGCCGATGTGGACGCCAACAACCGCTGGACCGACGTCCTCGCCGAGCGCCTGCACGACGCGGCCGAGGCCGGGCGGGACACCCCGCGCTACAGCGTCGTCAACCAGGGCATCAGCGGCAACCGCGTCCTGACCGGCCGCTCGGGCCGGCCCGCAGACAACCCCAGCGCACTGAGCCGCTTCGAGCGTGACGTACTGGAACGCGCCAACGTCAAGGTCGTCGTCATCGTCCTCGGCGTCAACGACATCCTGCACAGTCCGGAACTCG
Source organism: Streptomyces marokkonensis (assembly GCF_039539045.1). Taxonomy (NCBI): domain Bacteria; kingdom Bacillati; phylum Actinomycetota; class Actinomycetes; order Kitasatosporales; family Streptomycetaceae; genus Streptomyces; species Streptomyces marokkonensis. The sequence continues at coordinate 8,618 of NZ_BAABCQ010000095.1, read as the reverse complement.
CCGACCGGGACGGCATCCTCGACGGCCTGCGCACACTGGTCGACCGGGCCCACGCCCGCGGGCTGAAGACCGTCGGCGCGACGATCATGCCGTTCGGCGGCTACGGCGGTTACACCAAGGCCCGCGAGACGATGCGGCAGGAGATCAACGAGGAGATCCGCTCGGGCCGGGTGTTCGACGCGGTCGTCGACTTCGACAAGGCCCTGCGCGACCCCTACGACCCGCGCCGGCTGCGCTCCGACTACGACAGCGGCGACCACCTGCACCCCAGCGACAAGGGGTACGAGCGGATGGGCCGGCTCATCGACCTGGACGACCTGAAGGGCGCGGCACCGATCCAGCTCTGAACCGGAACGGGCCCGGACGTACGGACGGCCGCCGACTCTCGGAGCGGCAGCACTGGTTGGGAAGGATGGCGTCACAGTGCCACACGCCACTGACACGCCCGCCGTCATGTCGCCCGTACGGCCCGCTCCCGCGCCCGGCGGCGCCCCGCTCAGTCCTCGCCCCGCCTGCGGCGGTCCCGCTCCTCGCGGCGCAGCTCGCGCTGGTCACGGCGTTCGTCGCGGTGCTCGCGGAGCATGTCCCGGTGCTCCTCCAGCATCCGGTCGTGGGCCCCCTCCACTTCCTCCCGGAACGAGGAGTGCAGCCCCTTCCGCGCGGCCCGGCGCTCCAGCTTCTCCTGCCGGCGCTCCTCCTTCTGCCGCTGCCGCTCCGCCCGCGTCAGCTTGCGTTCCACACCGACCCCGCCCCACAGGGCGAAGCCCGTCACGATGACACGCGGCCCGCCCGGATCCCCGGGGACGCCCTCCTCGCGGTGGTCGAAGCCGCCCATGACGCCGACGCCGCGCACGATCACCTCGACACCCGGCGGCACGATCACGTTCATCCCGCCCATGATCGCCACGCAGTTGATCACGACCTCGCGGTCGGCGAAGTTCGCCTCACGCAGGTCGATGTCCCCGCCGCCCCAGAACGCGACCGAGTTGAACCGCCTCGGCACCGTCCAGCGCCCCTTGCGCTGGAACCCGGACATCACGGCGACCGCCCACGACGACGACCCCTCGCCGCCGGTGATCCGGCCCGCCCAGTCCGCGCTCCCCTCGGGCTCCTTGGTCATCGACACCCGGGGCGCCACGGCCGCCCCGCCGACCGGCAGGTCCTGGGTGATCGGCGCCAGCTCCCCGTACGTCCGCGCGCTGTACGTGGTGTCCAGCCGCTCCTGGAACTCGGCCATGTCCAGACGCCCCTCCGCGAGGGCGTCCCGCAGGACCTCGGCGACTCGTTCGCGGTCGGCGTCGGATGCGCGGAGTTCCGGGGCGTCGTCGGTCATGCGATCAGCCTACGAGGTCACCGCGCCGGGCACTACGCGCCCGCGCGTTCCGCGTACATCTTGGCGATCACCGACTCGATGTCCGGCTCCCGCACCGACAGGTCCACCAGCGGATACTCCGCCGCGATCCGTGCCACCAGCCCCGCCGCCGACGCCGACGCCGGGAACGCCAGCCACTGCCGCGGCCCCTCCACCCGCACCACCCGGGCGGGCGCCGGCGCGTCGATCGGCGGCAACTCCCGCTCCAGGTCCACCACCAGTGTCCGCTCGCTCTCCCCCGCCTCGTGCAGCCCCTCCAGCGCACCGTCGTACATCAGCCGCCCGTGGTCGATCACCATCACCCGGGAGCAGAGCTGCTCGATGTCCTGGAGGTCGTGCGTGGTCAGCAGCACCGTGGTGCCGCTCTCCGCGTTCAGGTCGCGCAGGAATCCCCGCACCTTGGCCTTCGACACCACGTCCAGGCCGATCGTCGGCTCGTCGAGGTACAGCACCTCCGGGTCGTGCAGCAGCGCCGCCGCGATGTCGCCGCGCATCCGCTGCCCCAGCGACAGCTGCCGCACCGGCACGTCCAACAGCTCCCGCAACTGGAGGAGTTCCACGCAGCGGTCCAGGTTCTCCCGATAGCGTGCGTCCGGGATGCGGTACATGCGGTGCATCAGCCGGTAGGAATCGATCAGCGGCAGGTCCCACCACAGCGTCGTCCGCTGCCCGAACACCACCCCCATGCGGTGCGCCAGCCGGATCCGCTCCCGCGCGGGATCGATCCCGGCCACCCGCAACCGGCCCCCGCTCGGCGTCAGAATGCCGGTCAGCATCTTGATCGTCGTCGACTTCCCGGCGCCGTTCGGCCCGATGTAACCGACCATCTCACCGCGCGCCACGGTGAACGACAGGCCGTCCACCGCCCGTACCCGCCGCCGCTCCCGCTTCAGGAAACCGGTCTTCTTCCGCACGTCGAAGACCTTCTCCACACCGTCCAACTCGATGAACCCCGCGCCGGCCGGGACCCCCACGACACCCTCCCCGGCCGGAGTCCCCGACGCACCCGACACCCGCGACTCCCTCAACTCCGCCGACTCTCCCCACTCCTTCGACTCCCTCACCTCCCTCAGCTCCTTCGACTCCTTCGACTCCCTCAGCTCCCTCAACTCCCCGTGCTCCGATACGAACGAAGCCCCGCCCGCCAGGCCAGCCCCGCCAGCGCGCAGCAGGCCACGGCCGCGAGCGGCGGCGTGAACGCCACCCACTCGGGCAGGTCCAGCGGATACGGCCGCCCCAGCACATAGCTCGCCGGCAACCAGTTGACGAAGGCCAGCGGCACCACGAACGTCACCCCCCGCACCAGGTCCAGCGCGAACACCGTCGGCGGATACTGCAACATCGTCGTGCCGCCGTAGGTGAACGCGTTGGCCACCTCCGAGGCGTCCTGCGCCACGAACTGGAAGGCCCCCGCCGCCACGAACACCGCGCAGAAGATCCCCGCCCCGCTGAGCAGCGCCACCGGCATCAGCAGCAGCTTCGCCGCCGACCAGTCGATGTCGAGGACCACCAGCGCGTACCCCAGCACCAGCAACCCCTGCGTCACCCGCCCGAGCCGACGCAGCCCGAACCGGTCCGCCGCCACCTGTGCCAGTACCGGCGCCGGACGCACCAGCAGCGTGTCCAGCGTGCCGTCCCGCACCCGGCGGCCCAGCCGATCCATCGAGCCGATCGCCAGGTCCGCCAGCCCGAAGGCCACACCGGACAGCCCGTACAGGAACGCCACCTCGGCCAGCGAATAGCCGCCCAGCGCGTCGACCCGGGAGAACATCAGCAGGATCGCCACGAAATCCAGCGCGGTCATCGCGAAGTTCCCGAACGTCGTCAGCACGAACGACGTCCGGTACGCCATCGTCGACCGGATCCACATCCCGACGATCAGCCCGTACGCACGCACCCCCTCGGCGACCCGGCCACGAGGCTCCACCCGCTCGGCCACCCAGGCCGCCTTCGTCGCCCCGGCGGCCGTCACCCCGGCCGTCCCGGTCCTCTCGGCCGCCCTGCCGGTCTCAGCCACCCTGCACCACCACCCGTCGCGTCGCCGCCGACTGAACCAGCCGCCCCACCGCCAGCAGCGCCACCGCCCAGGAAGCCTGGAAGACGAACGTCCCCAGCGCGTCCGCCTCCCCCAGCAGGACGTCCGCCGGCGCCTGCAGCAGCGACGACCACGGCAGCGCCCGCACGACCTCGCCGAGCGCGCCCGGGAACACGTTCAGCGGCAGCAGCATCCCCGAGCAGAACATCCCCGCGAGCCACGCCATCTGCGTCACCCCCGAACCGTCCATCAGCCAGAACGCCGAGAGCGCCACCAGATAGCGCAGCGCGAAACTCACCACCGCCGCCAGCACCACCGCCACCAGGAACGCCGCCCATGTGGACACCTCACGCGGCAACGCCACCGGGAAGACCAGCGACCCGAACACGAACGGCACCACCCCGCGCCCCAGCAACTGGAACAGCGCCCGCCCCACATCCGCCGCCAGCCACCACAGCTGGAGATCCGCCGGCCGGTACAGATCGACGGCGATGTCACCCGTACGGATGCGTTCCATCAACTCGTCCTCGAACCCGCCGCCCCCGATCGCCAGCGCCGCCAGCAAGGCCTGCCCCAGCCACACGAACGTGACGGCCTGCGCCTGGTCGTAGCCCCCGAGCTGCGGTTTCTCGTCCCACAGGGCCAAATAGGTGTAAACCAGGATCAATCCGAAGACCGTGTTGGTGAAAACCCCGGCGGCGGTGGCCGCCCGATACGTCGCGTACCGTCTGAATCCCCCCGCCGCCACGGCAACGTACAACCGCCCCGAGCCAGCGCCCACAACCCCCTCCTCCGCCCGACACCAAAGCGCAGGAGCCTAGTGCGACGGCGACCACCCGTGCCACGCAATTTCACAGGTGTGCCGACGAGCGGGAACGGAACTCCCGATGCGAGAGTCTTCTTCGAAGGGCACAGAGGACACAGAAGGGCACAGAGGGCACAGAGGGCGCAGAAGCGTACAAGGCCGTACGGGACCAGACCGTACGACGCGAAACAGGAGTCCGGGCACGAGATGAGCGACCAGCCGAACAAGGCGAAGAAGGCGAAGAAGGCGAAGAAGGCGAAGCGGCCCAAGCGGACCGGATGGCGCCGGCTGATCCCCACCTGGCGCATCGTGCTGGGCACCTGCGTCATCGGCGTCCTGCTGCTGGTCGGCGGCTTCTTCCTCGGCTACTCCCTGGTACACATCCCGGCCGCCAACGCGCTCGCCACCAAGGAGAGCAACGTCTACCTGTACGCCGACGGCGGCGTCATCGCCCGTGACGGCGAGGTCAACCGGGAGAGCGTCACCCTCGCCCGCATCTCCAAGGACGCCCAGCACGCCGTCCTGGCCGCCGAGGACCGCGACTTCTACACCGAATCCGCCATCGACCCCATGGCGATGATCCGCGCCGGCTGGAACACCGCCACCGGCAAGGGCAAACAGTCCGGCTCCACGATCACCCAGCAGTACGTCAAGAACTACTACCTGGCCCAGGACCAGACCATCACCCGCAAGGTGAAGGAGTTCTTCATCTCGATCAAGCTCGACCGCGAGAAGAGCAAGAGCGAGATCCTCGAGGGCTACCTCAACACCAGCTTCTTCGGCCGCGGCGCATACGGCATCCAGGCCGCCGCCCACGCCTACTACGGCGTCGACGCCAAGGACCTCACCGCCGCCCAGGGCGCCTACCTCGCCTCCCTGCTCAACGCACCCAGCCAGTACGACGTCGTCGCCCACCCCGAGAACAAACCCGCCGCCGAGTCCCGCTGGAACTACGTCCTGGACGGCATGGCCGACCAGGGCTGGCTCACCGAGACCGAACGCGCCGCGGCCAAGTTCCCGACGCCCAGGCAGACCACCGTCTCCACCAGCATGTCCGGACAGCGCGGCTACATCGTCAACATCGTCAAGAACCACCTCGTCCAGAACGACATCGTCTCCGAGGAGGAACTCGACCGCGGCGGCTACCGCATCACCACCACCCTGCAGAAGGGCAAGCAGGACGCCTTCGTCAAGGCCGTCGACGACAAACTGATGTCCAAACTGGACAAGAAGGAACGCAAGGTCGACACCTACGTCCGCGCGGGCGGCGCCTCCGTCGACACCAGGACCGGCAAGGTCGTCGCGATGTACAACGGCATCGACTACGTCAAGCAGTACACACCCAACGCCACCCGCCGCGACTTCCAGGTCGGCTCCGCCTTCAAGCCCTTCGTCTTCGCCTCCGCCGTCGCCAACCGCTCCAGGACACAGGACGGCCGCCTCATCAAACCGGGCACCGTCTACGACGGCACCAGCGAACGCCCCGTCCAGGGCTGGAGCGGCGGCCGCTACGCCCCCGAGAACGAGGACCACCGCGACTACGGCGACGTCACCGTCAGCGAGGCCACCGACAAGTCCATCAACGCCGTGTACGCCCAGATGGCCGTCGACGTCGGCTCCGACAAGGTCATGCAGACCGCGATCGACCTCGGCCTCTCCCCCAACACACCCGAACTGACCCCCTCCCCCTCCATCGCCCTCGGCGTGGCCACCGCCAGCCCCCTCGACATGGCCGAGGCCTACGCCACCCTCGCCAACCACGGCAAGCACAGCACGTACACACTCCTCGAGAAGGTCCTCAAGGACGGCAAGCACGAAGTCGACCTGCCCCAGCGGCGCGAAGAGCAGGCCGTCAGCCGCGAGGCCGCCGACACCACCACCTCCGTACTCCGCAGCGTCGTCCAGAAGGGCACCGCCACCGCCGCCCTCGCCGCAGGCCGCCCCGCCGCCGGCAAGACCGGCACCGCCGAGGAGGACACCGCCGCCTGGTTCGCGGGCTACACCCCCGAACTCTCCACCGTCGTCGCCGTGATGGGCCAGGACCCGAAAACCGCCGCCCACAAGCCGCTCTACGGCGCGATGGGCCTGCCCCGCATCAACGGCGGCGGCGCACCCGCCGAGATCTGGGGCCAGTACACCCGCAACGCCCTCGAGGGGGAACCGGTCACCGACTTCAGCCTCCGCATCCAGAGCGGCGCCAACGTCACCGAATCCCCGTCCGCCTCGGCCTCCGACGAACCCGGAACGGGCGACGAAAGCGGCAGCGACGACCCCACCGGCGACGCGGACACCGACACCCCCGGCCGGACCGGCGACGGCAGCACCCCGCCCGGCTCCACCGGCGGCGACGACACCCGCGACCCGTCGGCCGGCGGCCCCACCTCGGGCGGCGCCACCTCCGAACCGGGCCCCACCGGCGGCGGAGACGACTCGGCGAACGGCGACGACACCACCGAGGACGACGAAGGCGACTGGACCGACCCGGACGGCGACGGCAGCGAGGAAGGGGACACCGGAACGATCGCCGGCATCCCCTTCCCGCCCCGCCGCCAGTGACCCACCGGATCACCGCCCGGCTCAGGTCCCCGGGTCAGTGCCCGGAGGTCGCCTTCAGGCCCACCACGGCGACCAGCAGCAGACAGATGAAGAAGATCCGGGCGGCGGTCACCGGCTCCCCCAGCACCACCATGCCGAGCACCGCCGCACCGGCCGCGCCGATCCCCACCCACACGCCGTAGGCCGTACCGATGGGCAGTGTCCGGGCCGCGTACGACAGCAGCACCATGCTCGCGACGATCCCCGCACCGGTGAACAGGCTCGGCACCAGACGGGTGAACCCGTCCGTGTACTTCATCCCGATCGACCAGCCGACCTCGAGCAGACCCGCGACGAGCAACAGAATCCACGCCATGACAGGCACCTCCGTGAAACGAACTGAACGGTGGTGCGTCGTCTTTTCCTGGCCCGGTACGGCGCGTCTCGTCGGGTGCTTCCCAAGATAGCAAAGCCGACACAAAAGGGCTGGTGACAACGGTCACCAGCCCCTTCCACGGCTACTCCCGCCGCTGCGCTACAGGTCCCTACAGGTCCCTACAGGTACAACCCGGTCGAATCCTCCGACCCCTCGAACCGGTCCGCGGCCACGGCATGCAGATCCCGCTCGCGCATGAGCACGTACGCCGTACCCCGCACCTCGACCTCCGCACGGTCCTCCGGGTCGTACAGCACCCGGTCACCCGGCTCCACGGTCCGTACGTTCTGCCCCACCGCGACGACCTCGGCCCAGGCCAGCCGCTTGCCGACCGCCGCCGTGGCGGGGATCAGGATCCCGCCCCCGGAACGCCGCTCGCCCTCACCGGCGTCCTGCCGCACGAGTACACGGTCGTGCAGCATCCGGATGGGCAGCTTGTCGTCCAGGGAGCTGTGCTCGTTCTTCTTGGCGCTCACGCCACGAACCTACCTGCCCCGGCTCAGCGCCCACGCCGCCGGGTACCGCCCAGGGCGATCAGCCCCACGACCCCCACGACGACGAGCGCGGCGGGCACGACCCGCTCCATCCGGGGCGCGCCCCGCTCGTCCACGAACTGCGACTTCACATCGCTGACCACACGATTGACCTGGACGTACGCCCGCCCGAGGGTGTGATCGACGCTGGAAGCGACCTTGGCCTTCGCATCGCCCACGATCGTGCTCGGGTGCACCCGCATCCCGATCTCGTCGAGCGTCTCGGCCAGCACCTCGCGGCGGCGCTTGATGTCCGCCTCGATCTGCGCCGGGGTTCTGATGTCCGACGTGTCCGCCACCGTACGCCTCCGAAATCCGCTGAAGCTGTCCCGGACAGTCTGTCAGCTACTGGCCCCGCCGCACTGTCAGGACCCCCGGTTAGGCTGGATCGATGAGCGAGCGACTCCAGCCCGGGGACCCGGCCCCCGCCTTCACCCTCCCGGACGCCGACGGCAACGAGGTGTCCCTGTCCGACCACCGGGGCCGCAAGGTCATCGTGTACTTCTACCCTGCTGCCCTTACCCCCGGCTGCACGAAGCAGGCGTGCGACTTCACGGACAACCTGGAGCTGCTGGCCGGCGCCGGCTACGACGTCATCGGCATCTCGCCGGACAAGCCGGAGAAGCTGGCCAAGTTCCGCGAGGCCGAGTCCCTGAAGGTCACACTCCTGGCCGACCCCGACAAGAAGGTCCTCGACGCGTACGCGGCCTTCGGCGAGAAGAAGAACTACGGCAAGACCTACATGGGCGTCATCCGCTCCACGTTCGTGGTGGACGAGGAGGGCAAGGTCGAACACGCCTTCTACAACGTCCGCGCCACGGGCCACGTAGCCAAGATCATCAAGGACCTGGGCATCTGAGCCCGTCCTCACAGGGGCCGTACCGCACTACCGGTACGGCCCC
>NZ_BAABCQ010000094.1:0-30378 GCF_039539045.1 Streptomyces marokkonensis | reverse complement strand
CCTAATCCTGCCGCCGACCGGAGCCCGCATTCATCCACCACCCGTACACGGCAGGAGCGGGGGACCCACAGGTACAACCGCCTGTTCCGGTTCCCGGAACGGCTTGGGGTCAAGTCGCGTCTCGGCGCGGCCGGGCATCTCCAGCCCGCACCCGACAGCTCACCTCGCAGGCGCCGGAGAGGAAAACGACATGCCCGCGAAGGGTAAGCACCGCCGTACCAGGGCCATGCGCCTGACCCGCACCATCGCCGTCGCCGGAACCGGTGGCGCGGCGCTCGCACTCCCGCTGATGGGCGCCGCCGGTGCCCAGGCCGCTCCCGCGCAGTCCGTTTCCGAGCAGGCCGTGCAGTCCATACCGACGGCTGCGAAGCAGGCCGCCGGCAGTGGCGCCGAGAAGAACTCGGACTCGCGGACGTACACCGTCAAGAGCGGTGACTACCTCTCGAAGATCGCCGACGAGCAGGACGTCGACGGCGGCTGGAAGAAGCTGTACGCGGACAACCGCGAGGCCGTCGGCGCGGACCCCTCGATGATCCACCCCGGCCTGAAGCTCTCGGTCGGCGAGCAGGCCGCCGAGTCGTCGGCCCCCTCGTCCGCCACCGGGTCCCAGAAGCCGGCGGCCGAGAAGCCCGCCGCGCCGCAGAAGCCGTCCGCCGAGGAATCCGAGTCGACCGAGAAGTCGTCGGACGCCGCGAAGACCTCCTCGGACTCCTCCGGGGCGAGCGCCCAGTCCGCCGGCACCGCCGACGGCTTCGCCTCGCCCGTGCCCGGCGGCAGCGTCGGCACCCCGTACCACCAGACCGGCAGCATGTGGTCCAGCGGCTACCACACCGGCACGGACTTCGTCGTCCCGACCGGCACCTCGCTCAAGGCCGTCGGCGCGGGCACGGTCGTCTCCGCCGGCTGGGGCGGCGCGTACGGCAACCAGGTCGTCATCCAGCTCGCCGACGGCCACTACGCCCAGTACGCCCACCTGTCCTCGCTCTCCGTCTCCGCCGGCCAGTCGGTGACGGCGGGGCAGCAGGTCGGTCTCTCGGGTGCGACCGGCAACGTGACCGGTCCGCACCTGCACTTCGAGATCCGCACCACGCCGGACTACGGTTCGGACGTGGACCCGATCTCGTACCTGCGCTCGCACGGCGTCTCTCTCTGACCCCTCCGACAGCGCTCTGAACACAGCCTCCGTGCCTCCGAAGGCCGGGCCCCGATCCCCGGGTCCGGCCTTCGGTGTATTCCTGAATTGGTGAACACTTTAGGCGTGGTCTTTCTCACCGCCCGTCAACCCTTTCTACGGTCGCGTAGGTCACAATCCAAGGTGAATCATGGGCCGACGTGGCAGACGATTCGAAGAATGACAGCAGAGAAGTGATCGGGTCGTACGTGGCTGTGGGGGACAGCTTCACCGAGGGCGTCGGCGACCCCGGCCCCGATGGGGCGTTCGTCGGCTGGGCGGACCGGTTCGCCGTCCTGCTCGCCGACCGGCGCCCCGAGGGCGACTTCGCGTACACGAACCTCGCCGTGCGCGGCAGGCTGCTCGACCAGATCGTGGTGGAGCAGGTCCCGCGGGTCGCCTCACTCGCGCCGGACCTGGTCTCCTTCGCGGCGGGCGGCAACGACATCATCCGGCCCGGCACCGATCCCGACGAGGTGGCGGAGCGGTTCGAGCGGGCGGTGGCGGCGCTGACCGCGGCCGCCGGCACCGTCCTGGTGACGACCGGTTTCGACACCCGTGGGGTGCCCGTCCTCAAGCATCTGCGCGGCAAGATCGCCACGTACAACGGGCACGTCCGTGCCATCGCCGACCGCTACGGCTGCCCCGTGCTCGACCTGTGGTCGCTCCGGAGCGTCCAGGACCGCAGGGCGTGGGACGCCGACCGGCTGCACCTGTCGCCCGAGGGGCACACACGGGTGGCGCTGCGCGCGGGCCAGGTGTTGGGCCTGCGGGTCCCGGCCGACCCGGACCAGCCCTGGCCGCAGCTGCCGCCCCGCGGCACCCTGGACGTGCGGCGGGACGACGTGCACTGGGCACGCGAGTACCTGGTGCCGTGGATCGGACGCCGGCTGCGCGGTCAGTCGTCGGGGGACCACGTGACGGCCAAGGGGGCCTTGTCGCCGGACGACATCAAGACGTGGATCTCGACGGTGGCCTGACGGCGGGGTGCGGGTGCGGGGCGCCGGTGGGGCGGTGTCGGCTCCGGGCGGTGCGGCCCAGTGGCGCGGCGTCGTCAACGCCTCCCGCTCCAGGACCGGTTCCGTGGGCCCCGACGTGCGACGACGATCGCTTCCGCCCCCGGTGGCTCAGTCCGTCGTGTTGGTGACCGGGCCCGTGCGCCCCATGTCGGACAGGTCGCAGGAGTCCTTGAAGCCCTGGCTGGTGAGGTCGAGTGCCGCGTTCATACGGGACCGCAGGTTCTCAACGGCGACCATGGCCGTCAGCTCCACGAACGCGGGGTCGCCCAGCCGGGTCCGCAGCCGCTCGGCGAGGTCGTCGCCGACGGTGGGCGGGGTCGCAGTCACCGCCTCCGCGTACTCCATGACGTCCCGCTCCAGCGGCGTGTAGACGTCGCTCTCCCGCCACACCGGCACATCGTGGAGCTTGCGCCGGTCCATGCCGCGCTCGGCGCTCTCCCAGTAGCCGAAGTCCATGCACCAGGAGCAGCCGATCGAGGCCGCCGAGGCCATCACGGCGAGCGCCTTCAGGTCGGCGTCCAGCCCGTTCCATTTGGCCACGGACTGCTCGAACCGCAGGTCGGTCCAGAGCACGCGCGGGTTGTGGGCGAGCGCCTTGCCGGGGTCGAGGACCTTGCCGTAGGTGCGCCGGGAGTACCACTCCATGACGCGGAGGAGGAGCGTCCGGGGCGGGGTGAGGGATACGCGGGCCATGAGGGCCACCTTCCTGTCCGTCGGTCGTGCCGTTGTGTTCCGGGCGCTCCGGCCGGGGCGCCCTCACCGGTACGACGGACGGAGGGAACTCGAATGTGACATCGGGCGTTCGAGGTGACGTCGGACAAGACGACAATGAGAGCCTGACCTACTCCACCTGGAGGTACCGTGGCCCGTTTCCGTTCCCCGAGTCCGGCGCCGGTCGTGCCGCGGCCCGCGGCCTTCGGCGCGGACCCGAGCGGTGAGCGCATGGCGCGTATCCGCAGATCGCCACACTTCGACGACGGTGTCTTCCAGAACCCCGGGGGCCCCGCCCGGACCCGGCCCTCCGGATCGGCCCGTGACTTCGCCAAGATCTACTTCGACAGGCAGGCGCGGCTGAGCCGTGCCCCGCGAGGCACGGTCCCCGTGCACGCCACCACCCTCGCCGACCTCGCCCGGCCCCCCGCCACCGGACTGCGGGTCACCTGGATGGGCCACTCCAGCGTGCTCGCCGAGATCGACGGACAGCGGGTGCTCTTCGACCCCGTGTGGGGCGAGCGCTGCTCCCCGTTCCCCTTCGCCGGGCCCAAGCGACTGCATCCGGTCCCGGTGCCCCTGGCCGCCCTGGGTCCGGTCGACGTCGTCGTCATATCCCACGACCACTACGACCACCTGGACATGCCCACGATCGTGGCGCTGGCCGGCACGGACACCCTGTTCGCCGTGCCCCTCGGCGTCGGCGCCCACCTCGAACACTGGGGTGTCGGCGCCGATCGGCTGCGGGAGCTGGACTGGCACGAGTCGACACGCGTCGGCGGCCTCACCCTGACCGCCACCCCGGCCCGCCACTTCTGCGGGCGCGGGCTGCGCAGCACCCAGCACACCCTCTGGGCGTCCTGGGTCGTCGCCGGTGCGGAGCACCGTGTCTTCCACAGCGGGGACACCGGCTACTTCGACGGCTTCCGGGACATCGGCGCCACCCACGGCCCGTTCGACGCCACGATGATCCAGCTCGGGGCGTACGCCGAGTTCTGGCCGGACATTCACATGACGCCTGCGCAGGGGGTGCAGGCCCACCTTGACCTGCAGGGAGGCAGTCCGGGCGGGGTGCTGCTGCCGATCCACTGGGGGACGTTCAACCTGGCTCCGCATCCGTGGGCGGAGCCGGGGGAGTGGACGAAGGACGCGGCCGAGGAGGTCGGGCAGGCGGTGGCCTTCCCGCGGCCGGGCGAGCCGTTCGAGCCGGCGGGGAAGCTGCCGGTGGAGGCGTGGTGGCGGGCGGTGTCGGGTCCGATCGCGCACCCGTGGCGTCGTCCCCGGACCGTCGAAGGCGTGGCCGGGACGAGCAAGGGGGACCTCGACCTCGCTGGGGAGCGGTGAGGCCGGTCGGAGACGCTGGGGACGAGGTCGAGGAGATGCTCCGGCTGCTGGAGCGTCTCCCGGCTGAAGGGCGCGAGCGTGTTGTCCGGGCCTTGGACGGGGCGCCGCGCATTGAGCGTCAAGCTCCGGTTCAGTAATTCAGGCCCTTGCGGCAGCGTCCTCCGCGAGGTCGTTGCCGTATCGATCGTGGAGTCTGTCGATCGAACGGGAGTCCCGATCGGTGATCGCGGGCCCTGCCCGGCGGGAGAGCAGGGACTGGCGGTATACGAGGGCTTCTGCGCGGCAGCTTCGTTGGGGACGAAGCGGGGGAGGGTTCTGTCCAACATCATGTTCGATGGATGGCCCCCACGGAGAACCAGTCGTGCAGTGTGGCTTCTGCCTGCTCCGGGAGATCATTGATGACTTTCACGGCCAGGCCGCGCTGGGCTCCGAACAGCAGACGGAGGACAGGTTACGTGACCGTTTCGGTTGAGCGACGTCGTAAGCTTTTGCCCCGATGTCGTCGGCGGTGGGGTCGGCCCCGACCTCCTTGACGAAGGCCGTCTTCAGGGCCGGCCGGCGGAAGTCACGGGCGAGGGGCCCTGCGTTGGCGATGAAAGGTATGACGGGGATCCGCTGTCGGCTCCGGAGCTGCCGCCGGTGCTGTTGCAACCGCGGGGAAGCGTGCGCTGATCCACGCTGACGTGCTCTCTGCCGACGATGTGGCAGGGGGAGGGCCCGGACCGCGACGGGGGGACGCGGACCGGGCCGTTCGACGGGGCGTCCGGGGAGGTGCGCGCCGGCCGCCCGCCTGAAATGCTAGGGCGGCGCGCAGAATTGGGAACCCCTATGAATTCTTGCCTCCCCCTGTCTCTCGAATGGAGAACAGGGGGCCTTTTGGGCGGGGTCGTCGATTGGCGCCGCGAGTTCTCGTCGAGGGGGGTTCTAGGGGGTGATTGAGGGGGGTGGGCGATTCCTTTCCTGCGGTAGCTTCGGGCTCAGTGAAGTGAATCCGTGAGGAAGTGTGGAGACTATGAGCGGTCGTTCACCGCAGACTTTTGAATTTCCCGCCTGGCCCCAGTTCGACGAAACCGAGCGTACGGGGCTGCAGCGTGCGCTCGAACAGGGCCAGTGGTGGCGCATCGGGGGGAGCGAGGTCGACACCTTCGAGCGGGAGTTCGCCGAGTACCACGGCGCTCCTCACGCGCTCGCGGTGACCAACGGCACGCACGCTCTTGAGCTTGCGCTGCAGGTGCTCGGAGTCGGCCCGGGGACCGAAGTCATCGTTCCCGCCTTCACGTTCATCTCGTCGTCGCAGGCGGCGCAGCGGCTGGGGGCCGTCGCCGTCCCCGTCGACGTCGACCTGGACACCTACTGCCTCGACCCGGTTGCCGTCGAGTCGGCCCTCACCCCCCGGACCCGAGCCATCATGCCGGTGCACATGGCCGGGCACTTCGCAGACATGGACGCCCTGCAGAAGTTGTCGGCCGACTCCGGCGTGCCGCTGATCCAGGACGCCGCGCACGCCCATGGCGCGCGGTGGCGAGGCCAGAAGGTCGGCGAGCTCGGCTCCATCGCCGCCTTCAGCTTCCAGAACGGCAAGCTGATGACCGCGGGCGAGGGCGGCGCGGTACTCTTCCCCGACGCCGAGCAGTACGAGGCCGCGTTCCTGCGGCACAGTTGCGGTCGGCCGCGCACCGACCGCAGGTACTTCCACGGCACATCCGGGTCGAACTTCCGCCTGAACGAGTTCTCGGCGTCGGTGCTGCGCGCCCAACTCGGCCGCCTGGCCGGCCAGATCGACACCCGTGAGCAGCGGTGGCCGCTCCTTGAGAGCCTGCTCGCCGAGGTACCGGGCGTCGTGCCGCAGTCCAGGGACGAGCGCAACGACCGCAATCCGCACTACATGGCCATGTTCCGGGTTCCCGAGCTCGGCGAGGAGCGGCGCAACGCCCTGGTGGACGCCCTGGTCGAACGAGGCCTGCCGGCCTTCGTCGGCTTCCGCGCCATCTACCGCAGCGACGGGTTCTGGGAGACCTGCGCCCCGGACCTCTCGGTGGACGAGCTGGCCCGCCGGTGCCCGAACTCCGAGGCTCTGACGCGGGACTCCATCTGGCTGCACCACCGCACCCTGCTCGGTACCGAACAGCAGATGCACGACATCGCGTCCGTGATCGCCGAGACCGTGGCCGCGGCATGAGCGAGCGGCCGACCGGTGTGCCGACGAGCGGGAGGCCCGTGCGCACGGTGGTGGTCGGTCTCGGCTGGGCGGGCCGGTCGATCTGGCTGCCCAGGCTCGTCCGGCACCCGTCCTACGAAGTCACCGCCGTAGTGGACCCGGCAGCCGAAGGCCCCGTGTACCAAGGGGTCCCGCTGCACACGGACGTCGTGGAGCTCGCCCCGGACTCCGTGGACCTCGCGGTCGTCGCGGTGCCCAACCACCTGC
Source organism: Streptomyces marokkonensis (assembly GCF_039539045.1). Taxonomy (NCBI): domain Bacteria; kingdom Bacillati; phylum Actinomycetota; class Actinomycetes; order Kitasatosporales; family Streptomycetaceae; genus Streptomyces; species Streptomyces marokkonensis. Next base: position 23,708 of record NZ_BAABCQ010000094.1, on the reverse strand, counting down.
ATGCCGACATCGCGGAGAAGCTGCTGGCCAAGGGCATATCCGTCTTCGTGGAGAAGCCGGTGTGCATCGCCTCCGAGGAGGCGGACCGGCTGGCCGCCGCCGAACGCGAGGGGGGCGCAGTCCTGCTGGCCGGCAGCGCGGCCCGGTTCCGCGCCGACATCGGCGCCCTGTACGAACACGTCCGCTCCGTGGGGCGCATCCGACACATCGACGCGTCCTGGGTCAGGGCGCGCGGAGTGCCGGACGCGGGCGGCTGGTTCACCCAGGCCCAGCTCTCGGGCGGCGGCGCGCTGGTGGACCTCGGCTGGCATCTGCTCGACACCGTCTCGCCGCTGCTCGGCGCCGCCGCGGTCGAGAAGGTCTCCGGCACGGTCTCCGGCGACTTCGTCAACAGCGGTAGCGCGCGGGCCCGTTGGCGCGGCGAAGAGGAGCCCCACGGCACTCCGGAGGCGGCCGCCGATGTCGAGGACACGGCGCGCGGATTCCTCGTGACGGAGGACGGTGTCTCGGTCTCGCTGCGCGCCAGCTGGGCTTCGCACGAGCCGCGCGACCTGACGCTCATCCGCGTGGAGGGCAGCGCGGGCACCACGACACTGCGCTGCACCTTCGGCTTCAGCCCGAACCGCCACGACGGATCGGCCCTCACGCACACCCGCGACGGAGAGAGCACCGAGGTGCCCGTCGCACAGGACCCCATCGGCGCCGAGTACGACCGGCAACTCGACGCGCTCCCGGCCGAGCTGGCGGACCCGGACAGCAGGGGGCGGGCCGTCGCCGAGGCTCGCAGGACCATCGGTGTCATCGAGCGCCTCTACACATCGGCCCGCGGACGCGCCGCCCGGCGGCACGCGACAACGAGGGAGCACGGCATGGACCCGCGCATCACCGGCCTCAGCCAGGGCACCCCGACCGAGACCACCGCCGTCCGGGAACACCCCAAGAGCATCGTGGTCTTCGACCTCGACGGGGTCATCGTGGACAGCACCGAGGTGATGCGCAAGGCGTTCTCGATCGCCTACGCGGAGGTCGTGGGGGAGGGCCCGGCGCCGTTCGAGGAGTACAACCGTCACCTGGGCCGCTACTTCCCCGACATCATGCGGATCATGGACCTTCCGCTGGAGATGGAGGAGCCCTTCGTCCGCGAGAGCTACCGCATGGCCCACCTGGTACCCATGTTCGACGGGGTTCCCGAGCTGCTGCGCACCCTGCGCGAGCGAGGCTTCCGGCTCGCCGTGGCCACGGGCAAGAGCGGCCCCCGGGCCCGTTCGCTGCTCCGGCAGCTCGGCGTCCTCGACCTGTTCGACCACGTCATCGGCTCCGACGAGATCGACCGCCCCAAGCCCGCACCGGACATCGTGCTGCACGCCCTCGACCTGCTCGGCGCCGAGGCGCACAGCGCAATGATGATCGGCGACGCCGTGACCGACCTGGCCAGCGCCCGCGGCGCCGGCGTGACGGCCGTCGCGGCCCTGTGGGGCGAGAGCGACGCGGCCGCCCTGTTGGCCGCCGAGCCCGACGCCGTGCTGCGCGAGCCCGCCGATCTGCTCGCTCTGTGTCCGGCGGTCGCCACCCACTGACCGCACCGCCCGCGGGGCCCGGCCGTCCACGACGGCCGGGCTTTCGCATTGTTCACGGCGAACAGTGCGGCCGCATTGGAGGAATGCGGGTACCGCGGTTTCACCAAATGTGCGAAACCAAGGAAATGCACCGCGCCGGGAGGTTCCACCGGGGTTCTGAGAACTCTTCCTTCGCGGTACGGGAGAAACATAGGGATGACCTAGGGGGAGGACAGGGGTACTGAACAGCGCGCCGTGCCGCGACACTGATCGACGACCGGCCCTGCGTCGTGAGCCGGCGGCGGAAACGGGCCGCGCGAGGTACCCCGCTCAACCGACGGATGTGGTGACATGCTGCGTACTGAACTGATCCGGCCGCTGCCCGAACTCCTGCGGGCACACGCCGATCGGTTCGGGGGCAAGGTCGCCTTCCGGGACGCCCGCAGGAGCGTGACCTACGGCGAGCTGGAACAGCGCACCGGACGCCTGGCGGGCCACCTCGCCGGACTGCGGCTGCAGCCCGGGGACCGTGCGGCCATCTACCTCGGCAACTGCGTGGAGATGGTGGAGAGTTACCTCGCCATCACCCGGGCCAGCGCGATCGGCTCGCCGTTCAACCCCCGTGCCACCGATGCCGAACTGGCCCACCTCCTCGACGACAGCGGCGCCCGCGTCGTCATCACCGACGCCGCCCACCTCCCGCAGCTCACCCGCGTCCTGGAAGACCGCCGCGACCTGCGCGCCGTGGTCATCGGCAGCCGCGGCGTACCCGCCGACGCGCCAGCGGGAACTCTCGCCTTCGAGGCGCTGGCCACCACCGAACCCGCCACCGGGCCGCGGGACGACCTCGGACTCGACGACCTGGCCTGGATGCTCTACACCTCGGGCACCACCGGCCGGCCCAAGGGCGTGCTGTCCACACAGCGCAACTGCCTGTGGTCCGTGGCCGCCTGCTACGCCCCCGTCCCCGGGCTGTCCGCCGACGACCGCGTGCTGTGGCCGCTGCCCCTCTTCCACAGCCTGTCCCACATCGCCTGCGTGCTGGGCGTCACCGCGGTCGGCGCGAGCGCGAGGATCACCGACGGGTTCGAGGCCCAGGAGATCCTCGACGCGCTCCGGGAGGACTCCGCCACCTTCCTGGCCGGCGTGCCCACCATGTATCACTACTTGGTCCGGGCCGCCCGCCAACAGGGCTTCACCGCACCCGAGTTGCGAATGTGCCTGGTCGGCGGCGCGATCACCACGGCGGAGCTGCGCCGTTCCTTCGAAGAGACGTTCGGCGCCCCGCTGCTCGACGCGTACGGCAGCACGGAGACCTGCGGCTCCATCACGATCAACTGGCCCAGCGGCGCCCGCGTCGAGGGCTCCTGCGGCCTGCCCGTACCCGGCCTCGGCGTGCGCCTGGTTGACCCGGAGACGGGCCTGGACGTGGGCAGCGGGACCGAGGGCGAGGTCTGGGTGAGCGGCCCCAGCGTGATGGCCGGGTACCACAACCAGCCCGAGGCCACCGCCCAGGCGATCCAGGACCGCTGGTACCGCACCGGCGACTTGGCCCGCCGCGACGCCGCCGGGTACTTCACGGTGACCGGTCGCATCAAGGAACTGATCATTCGGGGCGGCGAGAACATCCACCCCGGCGAGGTCGAGTCGGTGCTGCGGCGGGTGCCGGGCGTGGCCGACGTCGCCGTCGTCGGCAAACCGCACGAGACGCTCGGCGAAGTACCGGTGGCCTGCATCGTCCCCGGCCCCGAAGGACTCGACCCGCAGGCCCTGTTCGCCGCCTGCCGGGAACACCTCTCGTACTTCAAGGTGCCCGAGGAGCTCTACGAGATCGCCGAGGTGCCCCGCACCGCGTCCGGCAAGATCACCCGTCATGTCCTGCTCGAACAGCCCGCCAGACTGCGCGCGTCCGGGACCAGCCACTACGAGTCGCTGTTCCGCCTCGACTGGATCCCCCTGCCCTCAGTCCCCCCGCCGGCCGTGCCCGCGGGAAGCTGGGCGCTGGTCGGCCGGGACACCGAGCACCTCACCGCCGAACTCCGCACCCGCGGCCTGGAAGTGACCGCGTACCCCGACCCGGCGGCCCTGCGCACCGCGGTGACGGCAGGCGCGCCCGCCCCGGACGTCACCGTGCTCGCCGCGGCACGGGACGCCGGGCACGACGGAGTGCGGCAGCACGCCCGCGACCTGGAGGACTGGCTCCGCGACGAGCGGTTCGCCGACGGCACCCTGCTCCTGACGACCCGCCGAGCGGTCGCCGCCGCGCCCGACGAGGACATCACCGACCTGTGGCAGAGCGCCCTGTGGGGCCACGCGCGGTGCCTCCAGACGGAACACCCCGGCCGCCTCGTCCTGGCCGACCTGGACGGCGACGACGGGACCGCCGTCGCACTGCCGCTCGCGCTCTCCCACGACGAGCCGCAGTTCGCGGTGCGCTCCGGAGTCGTCCTGCTGCCCCGGTTCGCCCGCGCGGCGACCCTCGCGGCCGGCGAGCGTGAACCCGCCCTCGACCCCCGGGGCACCGTGCTGATCAGCGAGGCCGACGGCGCGGCAGCCGCTGAGGCCGGCCGCCACCTGGTCATCGGCCACGGCGTACGCCATGTGCTGCTGGTCAGCGAGGGAGGGGAGGCGGACAACGCCGCAGCCGACCTCAAGGCCCAGCTGACCCGCGCCGGCGCCCGGGTCACTCTGGAGGCCTGCGACCTCACCGACCGCGCCGCGCTCGCGGACGTACTGGCACGCGGCAAACGGCCCCTCACCGCGGTGTTCCACACCTGGGGCCGCCAGGACCCGCAGACCACCGGCTTCCTGCCCGCCGCCGCGGCGGGCGCCCTCAACCTGCACGAACTGACCGCCGACGATCACCCCGCCGCCTTCGTGCTCTTCTCCTCGGCGGCCGGCCTGCTCGGCGCGTCCGGGCAGGCCGAACACGGCGCGGCGGCCGCCTTCCTCGACGCCCTGGCCCAGCACCGCCGCGCGGCCGGGCAACCCGCGCTCTCCCTGGCGTGGGGCCCCGGCGACGGACTCGGCGCCGACGGCGCCCCGGCGCCCCGCGCGGGCATCGGCAGGCTCTCCGCGCACGAGTGCCGGGCCATGCTCGACGCGGCAAGGAGCGCCGACCACGCCGTCCTGATGGCGCTGCGCACGGTCCCCGAGGCCCTGCGCGCCGACGAGATACCCGCGCTGCTCCGCGACATCATCGAGGTGGTCGAGCGCTCGGCCCCCCGCAGCAGCGCCGACGGCGCCGCCCTGCGCCAGGCGCTCGCCGCCCTGCCGGACGCCGAACGCGACCGCGTGCTCCTCGACCTCGTACGCACCCACGCCGGGCAGGTCCTCGAACTGCCCGGCGGCCGGACCATCGGCGCCGACCGGGCGTTCAAGGAGCACGGCTGCACGTCCGTGGGCGCCGTCCAGCTGCGCGGCAGGCTGGCCGAGGCGACCGGCCTGCGCCTCGCGGCCACCGTGGCCTTCGACCACCCCACCCCGGCCGCGCTCGCCCGCCACCTGCGCGACGTCCTCCTGGACGACACCGCCGTACCGGCTCCCGTCCCCGTGCTCACGGCGACCGCCGACGACGACCCCGTCGCCATCGTGGCCATGGGCTGCCGGCTGCCGGGCGGCGTCACCTCTCCCGAACAGCTGTGGCAACTCGTGGAGCAGGGCATCGACGCCGTCACCGAGTTCCCCGCCGACCGCGGCTGGGACATCGCCTCCCTCTACGACCCCGACCCCGACCGGCCGGGCACGACGTACGTCCGCGAGGGCGGATTCCTCCACGACGCCGGCGACTTCGACGCCTCCTTCTTCGGGATCTCGCCGCGCGAGGCGCTCGCCATGGACCCGCAGCAGCGGCTGCTCCTGGAGACCTCCTGGGAAGTCTTCGAACGGGCCGGCATCGACCCGACGTCACTACGCGGCCAGCAGGTCGGCGTCTTCTCCGGTCTGATGCACCACGACTACGGAACCAGCGCCGCACACGCCCCGCAGGGTACCGAGGGCTACCTCGGGATAGGCACCGCTGGCAGCGTCGTCTCCGGCCGCGTCGCCTACACCCTGGGCCTCGAGGGCCCCGCGGTCACCGTCGACACCGCGTGCTCCTCCTCCTTGGTGGCCCTGCACCTGGCGGCGCAGGCGCTGCGCGCGGGCGAGTGCACCATGGCACTGGCCGGCGGCGCGGCCGTCATGGCCGAGCCCGGCTCGTTCGTCGAGTTCTCCCGGCAGCGCGCGCTCGCCCCGGACAGCAGGTGCAAGGCGTTCGCCGAGGCCGCGGACGGCACTTCCTGGTCCGAGGGCGTCGGCGTACTCCTCCTGGAACGGCTGTCGGACGCACGGCGCAACGGCCACCAGGTCCTCGCACTGCTGCGCGGCTCAGCGATCAACCAGGACGGCGCGAGCAACGGCCTGACCGCACCCAGCGGACCCGCCCAACAGCGCGTGATCCGACAGGCGTTGGCACAGTCCCGACTCACCTCCGACCAGGTCGACGCCGTCGAGGCGCACGGCACGGGCACCACCCTGGGCGACCCCATCGAGGCCCAGGCGCTCCTCGCCACCTACGGCCAGGGCCGGCCCGCGGACCGCCCGCTCTGGCTCGGCTCGCTGAAGTCCAACATCGGGCACACACAAGCCGCCGCGGGCGTGGCCGGCGTCGTCAAGATGGTCATGGCGATGCGGCACGGTGTGCTGCCGCAGACCCTGCACGTCGACGAGCCCTCCTCGTACGTCGACTGGACGGCGGGCGCGGTCGAACTGCTCACCGAGGCACGCGCCTGGCCGGAGGCGGGACGGCCCCGCAGGGCCGCGGTCTCCTCCTTCGGAGTGAGCGGCACCAACGCCCACGTCATCCTCGAGCACGTCCCCGCGCCCGCCCCGGACAGTGACGGTGAGCGGGCGGGCGGCGAAGGCCCGCTGCCGCTGCCGGTGTCCGCGCGCGGGCACCAGGCGCTGCAGGCCCAGGCGGCCCGCCTCGACGCGCATCTGGCCGCCCGGCCCGAGCAGGAACTCACCGACGTGGCTCAGGCTTTGGCGACCACCCGCGCAGCCCTGGAGCAGCGGGCCGTCGTCGTGGCCGCCGACCGGGAAGAGGCCCGGCACGGCCTCACCGCCCTGGCCCACGGCACCGCCGCGCCGAGCGTGCTCACCGGCAGCGCGGACCTCGAAGGCAAGGTGGTGTTCGTCCTGCCGGGCCAGGGCTCGCAGTGGGCCGGCATGGGCGCCGAACTCCTCGACTCCTCACCGGTCTTCGCCCAGGCCATGGTGGAGTGCGCCGAGGCGCTCGCACCACACGTCGACTGGTCGCTCCTCGACGTCGTCCGGCAGGCTCCCGGAGCGCCCACCCTCGACCGCTGCGACGTCGTCCAGCCCGCGTCCTTCGCCGTCATGGTCTCCCTCGCCCGGATGTGGCGCTCCCACGGCGTCGAACCGGACGCGGTGGTCGGCCACTCCCAGGGCGAGATCGCCGCCGCCTGCGTGGCGGGGGCGCTGTCCCTGCCGGACGCGGCCCGAGTGGTGGCGCTGCGCAGCAGGGCCATCGCCCAGCACCTGGCGGGCCACGGCGGCATGATGCCGGTCGCGCTCTCCCCCGACGAGGCCGCGCGGCGCCTTGCCGCCACCGCGTACGGGGAACAGATCGCCACGGCCGCGGTCAACAGCCCCTCCTCGGTCGTCCTCGCCGGCTCCCTCGACGCGCTGGACGCCCTCGCCGCCGAACTCGCCGAGGACGGGGTGCGGGCGCGCCGCATCCCCGTGGACTACGCCTCGCACTCGGCGCACGTCGAGCAGATCGAGGACGAACTCGTCCGGGTCTTGCGGCCGATCGTCCCGCGCTCCTCGGACATCCCGTTCTACTCCACCGTCGACAACCGCTGGCTGGACACCCGCGAACTCGACGGGCGGTACTGGTACCGCAACCTCCGCCAGACCGTCCGCTTCGAGGAAGCCACCCGCGCGCTGCTGGCGCAGGGTTTCGGGTTCTTCCTGGAAGTCAGCTCGCACCCGGTGCTGACCCCCGCGGTCCAGGAGACCGTCGAGCACGCGGGCGCCGACGCGCTGGCCTGCGGCACACTGCGCCGCGGCGAAGGCGGCCTGCGGCGCTTCCTCACCTCGCTCGCCGCCACGTGGGTTCGCGGCCTCCCGCTGCCCTGGTCGCAGTCCTCGCACGGCACCGGGGCGCACCGCCGAGTGGAACTGCCCACCTACGCGTTCCAGCACCGCCGCTACTGGCTCGAAGCGGCCCCCGAGTCCGTCGCCACGGCGACAGCGGATCCCGCCGAAGCGGCGTTCTGGGAAGCCGTCGACAGCGCCGACCCGCGGGCCCTCGCCACGGCCCTGCGGACCGACGGCCAGGACACGGGCGCTGACCTGAGCGCGGTCGCCGCCGCGCTGCCGGTGCTCTCCGACTGGCGCAGACGGCACCGGGAGCGGTCCGCCGCCGACGCGTGGCGCTACCGCGTGACCTGGCGGCGGCTGGCCGGCGACACCGCGGGAACCCTCACGGGCCGTTGGCTCGCCGTCGTCCCCGCCATCGGTGAGGGCACCGTCGACGCCGCCACCGGCGGGCCGGACACCGACACACTGCTCGACGGCCTGACGGCCCTGGGCGCGGATCTCGAGCGGATCGACGTGGACCCGCGCCACGCCGAAACCGGCCGACTCGCCGACGTCATTCGGGAACACGTCACCGGAAAGGGCGACTTCGACGGCGTACTGTCCCTCCTCGCCTTCGACGAACGAGCCATGCCCGAGGCCCCCGGCCACACCGCGGGCCTGGCGGGCACGGCCGAGCTGGTGCGCGCCCTCGCCGACACGGACAGCGCCGCCCCCCTGTGGGCGCTCACCCGCGGCGCCGTCACCACCGGCCCCGGAGGCCCGGCGATCAGCCCGGCACAGGCCATGGTGTGGGGCCTCGGCAGGGTCGCCGCCCTGGAGCGGCCGCACACCTGGGGCGGCCTCGTGGACCTGCCGCAGACCCTCGACGAGCGGGCCCTGAGCAGACTGGCCGGAGCGCTCGCCCGGCGAGACGGCGAGGACCAGCTGGCCGTACGGCCGACCGGCGTCTTCGCACGGCGCCTGACACCCGCACCCCTCGGCGACGCCTCCCCCGCCCGCCGATGGGAGCCGCACGGCACCGTGCTGATCACCGGCGGCACCGGCGGCATCGGCGCCGAAGCGGCGCGCCGGCTCGCCGAGGCCGGGGCCGAACACCTGATCCTGACCAGCAGACGCGGCCCGCACGCACCGGGCGCCGAGGAACTGGGAGCCGAACTCCGCGCCCGGGGAACACGCGTGACGGTCGCCGCCTGCGAGGCCACCGACCGCGACACCCTCGAGGACCTCCTGACGAACGCCCCCGGCGTGCACCCCCTCACCGCGGTGGTGCACGCTGCGGGGGTGGGCCAGGACAGCGCCCTGGACGCCACCGACGCCCAGGAGTTCACCCGGGTCCTGGCCGGCAAGACCGCGGGCGCGGCACTGCTCGACGAACTCCTCGGCGACACCCCCCTCGACGCGTTCGTCCTCATGTCGTCCGGTGCCGGCGTATGGGGAGCAGGCCGTCAGGGCGCCTACGCCGCGGCCAACGCCTACCTCGACGCCCTCGCCGAACGGCGCCGCGCCGCAGGCCGGACCGCCACGGCCGTGGCCTGGGGCTCGTGGGGAGGCGGTATCGGACTCGGCGCCGAGGCGGGAACCGCCGAACGACTGCGGCGGCTCGGCCTGCTCGGCATGCCCCCGCACAGCGCCCTCGCCGCACTGGTGCGCGCCGTCGAGCACGACGACACGTGCGTGGCCGTGACGGACATGGACTGGGTGCGGTTCCATGCCGCGTTCACCGTGAGCCGCCCGAGCCCCCTCCTCCAGGATCTGCCCGACCTACGCGCCGCACAGGCCGCGCCTGCGACGCCCGACGGGGACGAACAGCGGCCCGCCGCCGGCATGGCGGCCCGGCTCGCCGCGCTGTCCGGGCCTGAGCGCGACCGGGCCGTGCTCGACCTGGTCCGCACCGAAGCCGCCGCCGTGCTCGGCCACACCGGCGCCGACGCCGTCGACGCCGCCCGCGCCTTCCGCGACCAGGGCTTCGACTCCATGACCGCCGTCGAACTGCGCAACCGCCTGGCCGAGGCGGCCGGACTGACGCTGCCGTCGACGCTGGTCTTCGACCACCCGACCCCCACTGCCCTCGCGGACCGGCTGCGCGGAATGCTGCTCGGGACCGGTCCTGAGCAGCCGCCCGTGCCGGGCCCGGCCGCCGCGGGCCCCGACGACGACCCGATCGTCATCGTCGGCATGAGCGCCAGACTGCCGGGCGGCGTCGCCTCCCCGGAAGACCTGTGGAAACTCGTCGACGCCGGCGGCGACGCGGTGGCCGCGTTCCCCACCGACCGCGGCTGGAACGTGGACGACCTCTACGACCCCGACCCGGCCAAGACCGGCAAGTCGTACGTCCGGCACGGAAGTTTCCTCTACGACGCGGGCGACTTCGACGCCGCCTTCTTCGGGATCTCGCCGCGCGAGGCGCTCGCGATGGACCCCCAGCAGCGGCTGCTCCTGGAGACCGCGTGGGAGGTCCTGGAACGGGCCGGCATCGACCCGCAGTCCCTGCACGGCAGCAGAACGGGAGTGTTCGTCGGCGCCATGCATCAGGACTACGGCGCCGGACAGAGCCCCGACCGGCGCGGCGTCGAAGGGTACTTCGTCACCGGCAACGCGGCGAGCGTGCTCTCCGGACGTGTCGCGTACACCTTCGGCCTCGAAGGCCCCGCCGTCACCGTGGACACGGCCTGCTCCTCGTCCCTCGTCTCCCTGCACATGGCCTGCCAGGCCCTGCGCTCGGGCGAGTGCGACCTGGCCATGGCCGGCGGCGTGACGGTGATGGCGGCACCGGACGGCTTCGTCGAGTTCTCCCGGCAGCAGGGGCTGTCCACCGACGGCAGGTGCCGTGCCTTCGCCGCCTCGGCCGACGGCACCGGCTGGGCCGAGGGAGCGGGCCTGCTGCTCGTCGAGCGGCTGTCCGACGCCCGCCGCAACGGCCACCCGGTCCTGGCCGTCGTACGCGGCACGGCCATCAACCAGGACGGCGCGAGCAACGGACTCACCGCCCCCAACGGCACATCGCAGCAGCGCGTCATCCGGCAGGCCCTCGCCGACGCCGGACTGACCGCGGCCGACGTGGACGCCGTGGAGGCACACGGCACCGGCACCACCCTGGGCGACCCCATCGAGGCGCACGCCCTCCTCGCCACCTACGGCCGGGACAGACCGGCGGACCACCCGCTCTGGCTCGGCTCGCTGAAGTCCAACATCGGGCACACCCAGGCCGCCGCCGGCGTGGCAGGCGTGATCAAGATGGTGATGGCGATGCGGCACGGCGTCCTGCCCCGCACCCTGCACATCGACGAGCCCTCCCCGCACATCGACTGGACCACCGGCGCCGTCGAACTGCTCACCGAGCCCCGCGACTGGTCCGTCGACGACAGAGCACGACGGGCCGGAGTGTCGTCGTTCGGCATCAGTGGCACCAACGCCCACGTCATCATCGAACAGGCCCCCACCGAGGACGGCCCCCCATCCGCCGCGGCCCAGCCGCACGCCGATGACCCGACACGATCGCGGAAGCTGCCCGCCGTGCCGTGGCTGATCTCCGGCCGCACCCCGCAGGCGCTGCGCGCCCAGGCCGCACGCCTCGTGGACTTTGCCGAAGGGCCCCCGGCGCCCGACGCCGTCGACATCGCGTACTCCCTCACCTCCCGCTCCGCCCTGGAACACCGGGCCGTCGTCGTCGCCGACGACAGCGACGGGCTCCTCGCCGGACTGCGGGCCCTGGCCCGCGGCGAACAGGCCGCTGCCCTCACCCAGGGCGCCCCGGTCACCGGACGCTGCGCGGTGCTCTTCACCGGACAGGGCGCCCAGCGCATTGGCATGGGCCGCGAACTGGACGCCACCCAGCCGGTGTTCGCCGAGGCCTTCGACGAGGTGTGCGCCGAGCTGGACCCGCGGCTGCCCCGCTCCCTGCGCGACGTGGTCTTCGGCGACGACCCGGCGCTCCTGGAACAGACCGCGATGACCCAGGCCGCACTGTTCGCCGTGGAAGTGGCGCTGTACCGGCTTATGGAGTCCTGGGGAGTACGGCCCGACGCCGTCGCCGGGCACTCGGTGGGCGAACTCGCCGCCGCGCACGTCGGCGGAGTGCTCTCGCTGACCGACGCCTGCGCCCTGGTCGCCGCACGCGGCAGGCTCATGCAGGCACTCCCGCACGGCGGCTCCATGGTCGCGGTGGACGCAACCGAGGACGACGTCCTGCCACTGCTCGCCGGCCTCGAGAGCCGGGTGAGCGTGGCCGCGGTCAACGGCCCCTCGTCCGTGGTGCTCTCCGGCGACGAGACCGAAGTCCTGCGGCTCGCCGAGGAACTCGCGGCACGCGGCCACCTCACCAAGCGGCTACACGTCAGCCACGCCTTCCACTCGCCGCTCATGGAGCCGATGCTCGACGACTTCCGCGCCGTCGTGGCACGGCTCACCTTCCGGCCACCCACCGTCGCCTTCGTCTCGACCAGCACCGGAACATTCGCGGACGCCGAGACACTGTGCTCGCCCGACTACTGGACCGACCAGATCCGCCAGTCCGTCCGCTTCCACGACGCCGTACGCACCCTCCACGACCACGGAGTCAGCACGTTCCTCGAACTGGGCCCCGGCGGAGTGCTCACCGCGATGGTCCAGGACTGCCTCGCCGAAGCGGGCGAAGCCGTCGCCGCCGTGCCCACGCTGCGGCGCGACCAGAGCGAACCGCGGGCCGTCGTCTCCGCGCTCGCACGGCTGCACGTCCGCGGCGTTCCCGTGGACTGGGCTCCGCTGTTCACCGGCAGCGCCGCCCGCCGCGTCGACCTGCCCACCTACGCCTTCCAACGTCGCCGCTACTGGCTGGAGTCCGGAACGGCGGCGGGCGCCGCCGGCGCCGCCGGACTCACCGACGCGGCACACCCGCTGCTGCGCGGCCTCGTCACCCTGCCGGACAGCGACGGAGTGCTCTGCACCGGCAGGCTCTCCCTGTCCAGCCACGCCTGGCTCGCCGACCACACCGTGGGCGGCGCCGTCCTGGTGCCCGGCACCGCACTCGTCGACGCCGTCGTACGAGCCGGCGACGAAACCGGCTGGCCCCACCTCGACGAACTGATCATCGCCGCCCCGCTCGTCCTGCCCGAACAGGGCGCCGTCCAGCTGCAGATAGCCGTCGCCGCCCCCGACGGGACGGGCCGCAGGCCCGTGACCGTCCACTCCCGCTCGGCCGCCGCGGCCCCCGACGCGCCCTGGACCCGGCACGCCGACGGCCTGCTCGCCCGCACCCCGGCCGAAGCACCGTCGGCTGCCACCGGGACCTGGCCCCCGTCGGCCGCGGAGCGTGCCGACACCGACGGCTTCTACCCGGCCATGCGCGAGGCCGGCTACGCGTACGGACCACTCTTCCGCGGACTGCACAGCGTCTGGACCCACGGGGACGAGGTCTACGCCGAAGTCGCCCTCCCGGACGAACGGGCCGCCGACGCCCAGAAGTTCGGCCTGCACCCCGGACTCCTCGACGCCGCCCTGCACGCGGCGAGCTTCGGTGCCCTGTCCGGCATCGGCAAGGACCGGCTGCTCCTCCCGTTCGCCTGGAACGGCCTCACCCTGCACGCCTCCGGAGCCACCGCGCTGCGCGTCGCGCTCGCCCCGGCGGGACCCGACGCCTTCTCCCTGGAGGCCACCGACCCGGCGGGGGCACCGGTCCTCTCGCTCGCCTCGCTGGTGTTCCGACCCGTCACCGCCGACCAGCTGCGCGGCCACCGGACCCAGCACGACCTCCTCCACCACCTCGACTGGACCCCGCTGCCCCTGCCCGCCCGCACCGCGCAGCCCCCGGGCCCGCTCCTCGTCGACCTCACCGAAACCACGGCCACCGAGGGCCCCGAGCGGACCCGGGAACTGTGCGACCGCGTCCTGCGGGCCGTCCAGGACCACCTGAACGAAGAGGGCGAAAGGCATGACGGGCCCGGCCTGCTGGTCCTCACCCGCGGCGGCTGCCTGCCCGAAGGGACCGGAACCAGCGACGGCCCCGATCCCGCGATGGCCGCCGTGTGGGGCCTGGTGCGCGTCGCGCAGTCCGAGCACCCCGGCCGCATCGCCCTGGCAGACCTCGACGGACATGACGCCTCGCGGCAGGCCGCCCTGGCCGCCGTCGCCTCCGGGGAACCGCAGATCGCGATCCGCGCGGGCCGCGCCCTCGTGCCCCGCCTCGCCCCACTGCCCGCCACCGCCCCCGAACACGACCGCACCCTCGACACCGAGGGCACCGTACTGATCACCGGAGGCACCGGCACCCTGGGTGGTCTCGTCGCCCGGCACCTGGCCGCCGAACACGGTGTACGCAACCTGCTGCTCGTCAGCAGGACCGGCGACGCCTCCGAAGCCACCCGCGCCCTGCGCGCCGAACTGGCCGAGCAGGGCGCCCGGGTCACCCTCGCCGCCTGCGACGCGGGCGACCGCGACGCCCTGGCCGCCGTCCTCGCCGCGATCCCCGCCGCCCACCCGCTGACCGCCGTCGTGCACGCCGCCGGCGTCCTCGACGACGGCGTGGTCACCTCCCTCGGCCCCGAGCGCTTCGAGCCCGTGCTGCGCGCCAAGGCCGACGCAGCCTGGCACCTGCACGAACTGACCAGGGACACCGACCTGGCCGCCTTCGTCCTGTTCTCCTCGGCGTCCGGCCTGCTCGGCACCCCGGGCCAGGCCAACTACGCCGCGGCCAACGCCTTCCTGGACGCCCTGGCCCAGCACCGGCAGGCGCACGGCCTGCCCGCCACCTCCCTCGCCTGGGGACTGTGGGCGCAGGCGAGCGGCATGACACGGCAGCTCGGCACTGGTGAACTACGACGCGGCGGACGCGCCGGCATGGACGCCCTGAGCAGCGAAGAGGGCCTGCGACTCCTCGACGCCGCCCTGCGGTCGAGCCACGCCCAGTTGATGCCCGCCCGACTGAACCTCGCCGCGCTCGGGGACACGGATGCGGCGGACCTGCCGCCGCTGCTGCGCGGTCTGGTTCGCGTCCCGCGCAGAACCGCACGCGCCACCGCGGCCGCCGAAGGACCCTCGCTCACCCAGCGCCTGACCGCCCTGCCCGAGGCCGAACGGGCCGAGGCGCTCCTCGACCTGGTGCGTACCGAGGCGGCCATCGCACTCGGCCACGACACCGCCGCGTCGATCGAGGCCGACCAGGCGTTCAGTGCCATCGGCTTCGACTCGCTGACGGCCGTGGACCTGCGCAACCGCCTCACCGCTGCCACCGGTGTGCGGCTGCCCGCCACGCTGATCTTCGACTACCCCACCCCCAAGGTCCTCGCCGACCACTTGGGCGGCATGGCCGGCACGGTCCCCGCGGCCAGACCCGCGGTCCTCACCGAACTCGACCGGCTGGAGAAGGCGTTCACCACGGCGGGTGCCGACGACGAACTGCACGCGCACGTCGTGGCCCGACTGGAGACACTGACCGCCAAGTGGTGGTCCCTGGTCGGCGAGGCGAACGAACTCGGCACCGAGGACGATGACTTCGACTTCGACTCGGCCACCGATGACGAGATCTTCGGGCTCATCGACAACGAACTCGGGGCCTGAACATGGTTACGGGCCTTTCGCGTGAACGCTCAGGGAGAACAGACGTGGTGAACTCCGATGTGTTGATCGTCGGTTACGGTCCCGTCGGTCAGCTGGCGACGATCCTGCTGGCCCGGCACGGCCACACCGTCACGGTCGTCGAACGCTGGCCGGAGCCGTACAGCATGCCCCGGGCCGTCGCGTACGACGGCGAGGCGGCCCGCATCCTCGCCGCCGCGGGCGTGGCCGACCGCCTGGACGGCATTCGCGAACCCACCGGCGAGTACGTGTGGGAGAACGCCCGCGGCCAGACCCTCATCCACATGGACGTGCCCGGACAGAGTCCCTCGGGCTGGCCCGAGTCGACATCCATGTACCAACCGGGCCTGGAGGCGGAGCTCGCCGCACGCGGCGCGGAACTCCGCGGCGTCACCGTGCACCGCGGCCAGGCCGCCGTGGAACTGACCGAGCACGAGGACCGGGTCGACGTCGTCGCCCAGGACACCGACGGCAGCCGGCACACGTACTCCGCCCGCTGGGTGATCGGCTGTGACGGCGCCAACAGCTTCGTCAGCGACCGCATCGCCCCCGCCGTGACCGACTACTCCTTCGCCCACGACTGGCTGATCTGCGACGTCGTAACACACGACAAGCGCGAGTACAAGCCCAACAACCTGCAGATCTGCGACCCGGCCCGGCCGCGCACGGCCGTCTCGGCAGGCCCGGGACACCGGCGCTGGGAGTTCATGCGCGTCCCCGGCGAGACCGTCGAGGAACTCGGCGACATCGGCAACGTCTGGAAACTCCTCGGACTCTTCGGCCTCGCCCCCGACAACGCCACCCTCGAACGGCACGCCGTCTACACCACACAGGCCCGCTGCGCCGACCAGTGGCGCTCGGGCCGGCTCCTCATCGCGGGCGACGCCGCACACGTCATGCCGCCCTTCGTCGGGCAGGGCATGTGCTCGGGCTTCCGCGACGCCGTCAACCTCGCCTGGAAGCTCCACCTCGTACTCGGCGGCCTCGCCGACGAACAGCTCCTCGACACCTACACCGTCGAACGCAGCTCCCACGTACGGTCGGCCATCGAGACGTCCATCGCCCTGGGCGAGGTGATCTGCCAGACCGACCGGGCCGCGGCCGCGGGACGCGACGCCTTCCTGCTGGCCGCCCGCGCCCGTGCCCGCGGCGGCCGCGACCAGGCGGCGCCGGGCGGTCCCGCCCTCGCCCAGTCGCTCACCGGCGGACTGCTGCGCACCGGAGCCGGCCACGCCCCCCAGCCCGGCGCGGGCAACCTCGTCCCGCAGGCACGGGTGGCACAGGGCGGCAGGACCGGCCTGTTCGACGACGTCGTGGGCACCGGATTCACCCTCCTCTGCACCGAGGACCCGCGGCTCTTCCTCGACCGCGCGGACCTGGCGTTCCTCGATGCCTTGGACACCCATCTGACGCGGGTGCTGCCCGCGGGCACGGACCCGGAGAAGGCCGGGGAGCACGACGTCGTCGACATCGACGACGTCTACCTCCCCTACCTCGCCGAAGCGGCCGCGGGCACCGCCACCGGCATGCTCGTGCGCCCCGACTTCTACCTCTTCGGCACCGCCCGCGACCGCGACGACCTGGCCGCGCTCATCGAAGATCTGCGTGGCCGACTCGCGCACACGCAGTCCTGAACACCCCTCATGCCAACACCACGGGAAAGGCAGCTCCGCAGATGATCGAAGCAGTGAAGCAGTTCGGCAAGCTGGTCCGGATGATCACGACCGGCGACCCCGTCGAACGGACCCGCCGCCTCTACCAGTTCATGCCGCCGAGCTTCGAGTTCGTCGAGCGCACCACGACGTACTGCAACTTCGGCTACTGGAACGACGGCGTCACCAGCCTCGACGAAGCAGCCGAGGAAATGGCCACCAAGCTGGCCGACGCCGCCGGGATACAGAGCGGCGACACCGTTCTCGACCTCGGATTCGGCTACGGCGACCAGGACTTCTCCTGGCTGCGCGAACGACAGCCCAAGAAGATCCACGGCCTGAACATCACCCCCCACCAGATCGAGCACGCCCGCCGCAGGGCGACGACGGAGGGAGTCGCGGACCGGCTCGACTTCCAGCAGGGCTCCGCCACCGACATCCCCTTCCCCGACAACACCTTCGACCGCGTGGTGGCCCTCGAATCCGCCTTCCACTTCTACCCGCGCAGCGACTTCTTCAAGGAGGCGTTCCGCGTGCTGCGGCCCGGCGGCGTCCTCGCCGTAGCCGACGTCCTGCCCACCGGTGACGACGTGGTGCGCAAGGAACTCAAGTCGCGCGCCCTGAGCTGGATCCTCATCAGCTACGACGAGGCCAACTGGTACACCGCCGACACCTACGCCAAGCAGCTCGGCGACGCCGGCTTCGAGCAGACACGCGTCGACTCCATCCGCGACCGGGTGTGGGAGCAGTACCGCCAGTTCATGGTCGACAGGCTCGCCAGCCCCTCGTACAAGGGCAAGGTCAGCTCCACCAGCTACAAGGGCATGGCCCGCAACTGGAGCGATCAGGACCTGCTGAAGAAGGAACTCGCCGGCATCGACTACGTCATGGCCGTCGCGCACAAGCCGGCGGAGTGACGGACAGCTACAACCGGCGGTGCACACAGCGGTGGCAGGGGTGAACGGATGCGTTTGGTCGAGCGGGACGAACAGGTGCGGTACCTGGACCGCCTGGTGGACGAGTGCCGCGGACGGCGGGGACAGATCGTCCTCCTGAACGGCCCGGCGACGACGGGCAAGACCGAACTCCTGAGAGCGTGCGCGGACCGAGCCCCCGAGGACGTACGCGTACTCCGCGCCACCTGCTCGCGCGCCGAGCAGTCCCTGCCCTTCGGAGTGCTCAGCCAACTCCTGCGCAGCGACGCCCTGCCGGGCGAACTCGCCACCCGAGTGGACCGATTACTCAGGGACGAGGCGTGCGCGGACGCCCCTGCCCGGCCGGATCACGACGCCGTCGAAGCGCCGCTCGTACGCATCGTCCACGGCCTCGGCGTGGCCGTCCTCGACCTCGCCGCCGAGACGCCCCTGCTGATCGCCGTCGACGACGTCCAGCACGCCGACGTCCCCTCCCTGAACTGCCTCCTCTACATCGCACGCCGGCTCGGCTCGGCCCGCGTCCTGGTGGTCCTCACCGACGAGGCGGAGTTCGAGACGCAGCACTCGTCGTTCCGCGCCGAGCTGCGCCGGCAGCCGCACTTCCACCAGCTGCGCCTCGCGCCCCTCACCCGCGACGGCGTCGCCTCGGTGCTGCACGGCGGGGCCGGGACGCCCGCCACTGACGCACCCCTCACCGACATCGGCGACGCGACACCCTGGGACACCGACGCCTTCTTCCGCGCCAGCGGTGGCAACCCCCTGCTCCTGCACGCCCTCATCGAGGACCGCCACATCGCCGGCGCCCCCCGCGTCAAGGGATACGGACTCACCCTACTGAGCTGCCTGTACCGCGACAGGCCCGCCGTGCTCCAGGCGGTCCGCGCCCTCGCCGTGCTCGGCGAAGAGGTCGCCGACGACGAAGTGAGCCAGCTGGCCGGGCTCGACACGGAGACTGTCAGCCGGGCTCTGCACGACCTGGACGCCGCCGGACTCATCGACAAACGTGCCTTCCGCCACCCGGTGGCCCGCGCCGCGGTCGTCGATGACATCTCCCCCCAGGACCGCCTCACCCTGCACCGCCGCGCCGCCCAGATGATGCACGACCGGGGCGCACCCACGATGACCGTCGCCCGGCACCTCGTGGAAGCCAGGCACACCCACGGCCCCTGGGCGGTGCGGGTGCTCCTGGAAGCGGCCGAGCAGGCGATGCTCGGCGAGGACCCACAGATGGCCACCGAGTGCCTCAAACTCGCCCACCGCTCCAGCTCCGACGAACAGGACAGGCTGGCCATCAGGGCACGCCTCGCCCAGGCCGAATGGGAACTCAGCCCCTCCGCCGCGGCCCGCCACCTCACCCCGCTCGTCGCCGCCGTACGCGGCGGCCGGCTCGGCCACGGCGACCGCCTCGTCCTCCTGAGGCACCTACTCTGGCACGGCAGAACCGACGAGGCCGAGACCGTCCTCGGACACCTCAGGGGCACCGCCGGCGACCGACGGCCCGAATCCCGCGACGAACCACATGACATCGAAAGGTGGCTGGCCGCCACCCACCCCCCGCTCGCCCGCAGAAGCCGCCACCCTGTCACTCGCGGCGGCCACACCGGTCACCAGCTCACCCCCCTCAGCGACCCGTGGTGGCGCTCGGCCGCCGACCTCGGCGACCTGATCACCCGCGGCCCCGACCAGCAGGCCGCCGACCGCGCCGAACAGATCCTGTCGGAGACCGGCGTCGGCCGCTGCAGCCCCTGGACCGAAGAGGCCGTCCAACTGGCCCTGTCCGTATTGATCTGCGCCGGACGCCCCGGCAGTGCCGCGGACTGGTGCGACCGCCTGAACGACCCCGCCACCCCCCGGCAGACCCCGGTGCGCACCGCGACACTGGCCGCCATGCGCGCCGAAGCGGCCATCAGGCAGGGCGACCTGACGGCCGGCGCCGACCACGCGCGCCAGGCACTGGCCCACCTCGCGCCCAAGGCCTGGGGCGTCGCCATCGGCCTGCCGCTGGGCAGCCTCGTCCTCGCCGCCACCAGAACAGGCGACTACGAGGAAGCGGCCCAGTGCCTCACGCACTCCGCGACCGACGCCATGTTCCACAGCCGTTACGGACTGCACTACCTGCACGCCCGCGGCCACTACCACCTCGCCACCAAGCACCCGCACGCCGCCCTCGCCGACTTCCTGTCCTGCGGCGAACTCATGCGCTCCTGGGGCCTGGACGCGTCGGCCCTCATCCCCTGGCGCACCGGAGCCGCCGAGGCCTGGCTGCGCCTCGGCAATCCGGACCAGGCCAAGCGCCTCGTCTACGACGAGCTGACCAGAGCCGGCGCCGACGACCCACGCGCCCGCGGCTCGGCACTGCGCCTCCTCGCCGCGCTCGGCCCCGTCAGCAGACAGCCCGAACTGCTCACCGAAGCACTGGACCTCCTGGAGAACTGCGGCGACGGCTACGAACAGGCCAGGGTGCTCGTCGACCTCTGCCGCAGCTATCACGCACTCGACGAACACCGGCGGGCCCGCATGGTCTTCCGCAGGGCCTGGCACGTGACGAAGCTGTGCAACGCGGGCCCGCTGAGCAAGGAACTCACGTCGGCCTCCGGCGACGTCGGCGGATTCGAGACCGCACCCGTGGAGGCCGACGGCATCACCTCTCTCACCGGATCCGAACGGCGGGTCGCCGCACTGGCCGTAATGGGCTGCACGAACCGCGAGATCGCCGGGAAACTGCACATCACCGCGAGTACGGTGGAGCAGCACCTGACACGCGTCTACCGGAAGCTCAACGTCAAGCGCCGAAAAGACCTCCCCGTGGACCTGCGCATCGACGGGGCCGCGACCGAGCGCGCCCCTCTCGGACGCCGCTGACCCACCGTACCCGAACGGCCTCTCGTCCCTGCGGAACCGACCACCTCACCCAAGGATTCCCATGCCGTACACCACGGGCGACCAGCCCGCCGCCCCCGCACCCGGCACCTACGCCATCGACGCCGGACGCAGCAAGATCGCCTTCACCACACGCCACTTCTTCGGCCTCGGCGCCGTTCACGGAACGTTCGCCCTCGCCTCGGGCCAGGTGAACATAGCCGTCGAGCCCACGCAGTCTTCGGCCACGGCCGTCATCGCCGCCGACAGCTTCACGACCGACAGCGGAACCCGCGACAAGGTCGTGCGCTCATCCAAGTACCTGGACACCGCGACGCACCCCCACATCACCTTCGCCTCGCACGCCGTCCAGGACACGGGCACCGGATACGTCCTGCGCGGAGAACTGACCGTCAAGGCCACCGCTCAGCCCGTCGAACTCACCGTCGAACAGCCGGAATACGGGATCGACGGTATCCGCTTTCGCGCCACCACCCGAATCGACAGGTACGCATTCGGTATCACCGTCGCCAAAGGTATGACCGCACGTCACCTCACCCTTTCCCTCGACATTCTCGCCGTGTCCGCCACCGGAAACACCTCCGGCGAGTAGCGGACGAGGGAACCCGGTCATGGAGAACACGATGACGTATCTGGGAATCGACATCGGCGGCACCAAGGTCGCCCTGCGCGCCGAGAACGGCACGCGATCCCGGGAAGTCGTGTTCCCATGGCCGAGCCCCGAAAGCACCGCCCACGACGACCTGGCCGCCCTCGCCGCGCAGGTCCACGAGCTCCTCGCCGGCACGCCCGGGCCGGTCACCTCCGTCGGCATCGCCATGCCCGCCACCGTCGACGGCGCCGGCCGGGTGACCACCTGGCCGAACCGCCCCTCCTGGACGGGACTCGACCTGCGCGGCGCGCTCCACCCGCTGTTCCCCGGGAGCGAGGTCGCCTGGGCCGACGACGGAGACCTCGCCGCGCTGGCCGAGGCCGAAGCGGCGGCCTGTCAAAACCTCGTCTACCTCGGCGTCGGCACCGGCATCGGCGGCGGCATGGTCGTCGACGGCCGCCCCTGCCCCGGCCCGGACCGCGGCTCCTGCGAAGTCGGCCACATGATCGTCGACAGCGCAGGACCGCGCTGCTACTGCGGCCGTCGCGGCTGCGTACAGGCCATCGCATCCGGCCCGGCCACCCTGCGCAGGGGGGCACAGCTGCGCGGCACCGCCACGACCTTCGCCGACCTCGCGCAAGGCCTGCGCGACGACGAGCCCTGGGCCGTCGCCGCAGTACAGGAAAGCTGCGCCGCCCTGGCCGTCGCCGTCGTCAACCTCAACGAACTCACGCAACCCTCCCTGGCCCTGATCGGCGGCGGATTCGCCGACGGACTGCCCGGATTCACCGACCGGGTGGCAGCTGCCGCGACGGCGCTGAGCAGGCCCGGCCACCGGCTCGCCCCCGTCCGCGCCGCCGCACTCGGCGGGCTCTCCTCCCTGCGCGGCGCACTCCTCCTGGCCCGGGGTACGCGCTCCGGGTACGGGGTTCCCGGCTAGGGGGCTGCGACAACCGCCTAGGGGTTGTCCGGTTCGACGAGCCACCCGTAGATTCCCCGAGTAGGGAGGATCATTTCGGAGTGCGCGGTGTTGCGAAATCACCGAAGAAGCCACTCAGGTATTCCGGCCGGAACACGCCAGTCGCGCCACTCCACGGGACCGAGCTCAATGACGCTCATTGGTGCCCATCGATGACGAATTGAGGCTCGTTGACGGACCGTTTGATGGTGGGCCGATATTCACCTGCTGACCGCCGCGACGGGTTGGGTTGAGTGGACAAAGAAGAGAAGCTCCGTGATTACCTGAAGAGGACGACCGCGGATCTGCGCCGCACACGACAGCGCCTCCGCGACCTGGAGGCCGAGCAACAGCAGCCCATCGCCATCGTGGGGATGAGCTGCCGCTACCCGGGCGGCGTGACCAGCCCCGAGGACCTCTGGCAACTCGTCTCCACCGGCACCGACGGCGTCTCCGGCTTCCCGGACGACCGCGGCTGGAGACTCGGCGGTCTCTATGAGGCGGACGCGGGCCAGGACGGCAAGTCGGCCACCGAGGAAGGCGGCTTCCTCCACGGGGCTGGCGACTTCGACGCCGGCTTCTTCGGGATCTCCCCGCGCGAGGCCCTGGCGATGGACCCGCAGCAGCGGCTCCTCCTGGAGACCTCCTGGGAGGCGTTCGAACGCGCGGGCATCGATCCGACGTCGCTGCGCGGCAGCCGTACGGGAGTCTTCGCGGGCCTGATGTACCACGACTACGCGGCCCGGCTCGGCTCCGTACCCGACGGGGTCGAGGCGTTCATCGGCGTCGGTAACTCGGGCAGCGTCGTCTCCGGCCGCGTGGCCTACGCCTTCGGGCTCGAAGGCCCCGCCGTCACCATCGACACGGCCTGCTCGTCGTCCCTGGTCGCCCTGCACCTGGCGGTGCAGTCGCTGCGCAAGGGCGAGTGCACGATGGCGCTGGCCGGTGGTGTGACGGTGATGGCGACTCCTGGCACGTTCGTGGACTTCAGCCGCCAGCGCGGCCTCGCCTCCGACGGCCGCTGCAAGTCGTTCGCGGCTCACGCGGACGGCACGGGCTGGTCCGAGGGCGTGGGCGTACTCCTGGTGGAGCGCCTGTCCGACGCGCGGCGCCTGGGCCATGAGGTGCTGGGGATCGTGCGCGGCTCCGCCGTCAACCAGGACGGCGCGTCCAACGGTCTGACGGCCCCAAACGGCCCCTCCCAACAGCGAGTCATTCGAGCCGCGTTGGCGAGCGCGGGCCTGACGGCAGCGGACGTCGACGCGGTCGAGGCGCACGGTACGGGTACGACGCTGGGTGACCCCATCGAGGCGCAGGCGCTCCTGGCCACCTACGGCCAGGAACGGTCGGGCGACCGTGCGCTGCTGCTCGGCTCGGTCAAGTCGAACCTCGGTCACACGCAGGCGGCGGCCGGCGTCGCCGGTGTCATCAAGATGGTCATGGCGATGCGGGAGGGTGTGCTGCCGCGGACCCTGCACG
>NZ_BAABCQ010000093.1:0-30401 GCF_039539045.1 Streptomyces marokkonensis | reverse complement strand
CGGGGCCAAGCTCCGGGCCATCCGCACCCAGCAGGGCCTTTCCCTCCACGGTGTCGAGGAGAAGTCCCAGGGCCGCTGGAAGGCCGTCGTGGTCGGTTCGTACGAGCGCGGCGACCGTGCCGTGACCGTGCAGCGCCTCGCCGAGCTGGCGGATTTCTACGGCGTTCCCGTGCAGGAGCTGCTGCCCGGCACCACTCCGGGCGGTGCCGCCGAGCCGCCGCCGAAGCTGGTCCTGGACCTGGAGCAGCTGGCCACGGTGCCGGCCGAAAAGGCGGGCCCGCTGCAGCGTTACGCGGCCACCATCCAGTCACAGCGCGGTGACTACAACGGCAAGGTGCTCTCGATCCGCCAGGACGACCTGCGCACGCTCGCCGTCATCTACGACCAGTCGCCCTCGGTCCTCACCGAGCAGCTGATCAGCTGGGGTGTCCTGGACGCGGACGCGCGCCGCGCGGTGGCGTCCCACGAGGACGCCTGAGGGCACACCGCCCCAGCAGAAACGTGCCGCCGGGGGTGGCCGGAACCAAGCGGTTCCGGCCACCCCCGGCGGCCTTTCTCGTGCGCCTCGTACGCCTCGTACGCCTCGTACGCCAGGAGTCACGGAGACCGACGCGTCGGAGGGCCCGCAGCGCGCCTGCTGCGGGCCCTCCGACGTGGTGGCTCTCTCTGCGGGCTCTCCGGGCCGCTCTCAGCTCTCGTCGCGACGCAGCGAGGGCTTGAGCTCCTTCAGCCGGCCGAGCAGGCCGTTGACGAACGCGGGCGACTCGTCCGTGGAGAACTCCTTCGCCAGCTGCACCATCTCGTCCAGGACGACGGCGTCCGGGGTCGCGTCGACCCAGATCAGCTCGTACGCGCCCAGACGCAGGACGTTGCGGTCGACGACCGGCATGCGGTCGAGCGTCCAGCCGACCGAGTACTGGGCGATGAGCTCGTCGATGCGCCGCGCGCGCTCGGCGTAGCCCTCGACCAGCTCCATCGTGTACTCGCTCACCGGCGGCTGCCGGGTGTCGGACCGGGAGTGCCGGACCCAGTCGGCGAGGACCGTCAGGACGTCGGCGCCTCGCTGATCACTCTCGAAGAGAATCTGGAAGGCGCGCTTGCGGGCCGTGTTGCGGGCAGCCACGGTTAGCTGTTCACCCGGCCGAGGTAGTCACTCGAGCGGGTGTCGACCTTGATCTTCTCACCGGTGGTGATGAAGAGCGGGACCTGGATCTGGTAGCCGGTCTCCAGCGTGGCGGGCTTGGTGCCGCCGGTGGAGCGGTCGCCCTGGACGCCGGGCTCGGTCTCCTGGATCGTCAGCTCGACGGCGGCGGGCAGCTCGACGAAGAGCACCTCGCCCTCGTGCTGGGCGACGGTGGCGGTGAAGCCCTCCACCAGGAAGTTGGCGGAGTCGCCGACGGCCTTGCGGTCGACGTGCAGCTGGTCGTAGGTCTCCATGTCCATGAAGACGAAGTAGTCGCCGTCCATGTAGGAGAACTGCATGTCACGCTTGTCGACGGTGGCCGTCTCGACCTTGACGCCGGCGTTGAAGGTCTTGTCGACGGTCTTGCCGGAGAGCACGTTCTTCAGCTTGGTGCGCACGAAGGCCGGGCCCTTGCCGGGCTTGACGTGCTGGAACTCGACGACGGACCAGAGCTGGCCGCCTTCGAGCTTGAGCACCATGCCGTTCTTGAGGTCGTTCGTGGAAGCCACGGTTGCGGAATCTCCTGGAATGGACTGACGTGGACGACCTCGGGGCCGACATGCGCACAGCGCGAAGGCTAGAGCGCGAGCAGCTCCTTGGTCGTGATGGTGAGTAGCTCGGGTCCGCCGTCCGCCTCGGGGCGCACGACGAGCGTGTCATCGATCCGGACACCGCCCCGGCCCGGGAGGTGGACCCCCGGTTCGACGGTGACCGGCACACAAGCGTCCAGTTTACCCATGGCCGCAGGGGCCAACTGCGGGTCCTCGTCGATTTCCAGTCCGACACCGTGACCTGTGAGGGTCGGAAGGTTCTCCGCGTACCCGGCGCAGTCCAGTGCCTGGCGGGCGGCGCGGTCCACATCGCGGCAGGCTGCGCCGGGTGCGAGGGCCTCCCGGCCGGCCCGCTGGGCGGAGAAGACGAGGTCGTACAGCTCGATCTGCCAGTCGGCCGGCGAGGTGCCGATGACGAACGTGCGGCCGATCTCGCAGCGGTAGCCGCGGTAGGTGGCGCCCAGGCAGACGGAGAGGAAGTCGCCCTCCTCCACCCTCCGGTCGGTGGGCCGGTGACCGCGGCGCCCCGAGTTCGGGCCGGTGCCGACGGAGGTGGAGAAGGCGGGGCCGTCGGCTCCGTGGTCGACCAGCCGGCGCTCCAGCTCCAGGGCGAGATGCCGCTCGGTGCGGCCGACCAGGATGGATTCCAGGAGTTCACCGAGGGCCTGGTCGGCGATCTCGGCACCGATGCGCAGGCAGGAGATCTCCTCCTCGTCCTTGACCACCCGGAGTTGCTCGACCGCCTGGCCGAGGTCGGTCAGGCGCAGTCGGGGGGCGACCGAGCGCATGGCGCGGTGCCGGACCACGGTGAGGTGGTGGTCCTCGGTGGCGAGGGACTCGGCGCCCTGGGCCGCGGCGAGGCCGGTGGCCGCGACGGCCGGGTCGCCGCCGGGCCCGGGCAGTGCCCGCACCGGCAGGGAGTCGTCGGGCCGGACGCCGTCCGCCTGGCGGTCGTCCCGAGGACCCGAGCAGACCAGCAGATCCTCGGTCTTGCCCAGCAGCAGCACGGCGCCGTGCGGGGCGGCGCCCGCGAGATAGCGCACGTTGGCGGGCCGGGAGACGAGCGCCGCCGCGCTGCCGCCCGCGTTGCAGCGTTCTCGTAGGCGCGTCCGGCGGGCCGCGTACACCTCTGACATGAGCCGAGCGTAAAAGCATCGCTCCGGGGGCGCCGCTCGGGAGACGCCGAGTGGGCGGTGCGCGTAGGCACGCCGGGCGGGGGGCAGGAGTGGGGCTTGTCGTTGTGTGGCGTCCGACCGCCGGCGGGTGCTGGGCGCGCCCCGCGGCTCAGCCGCGAGTGGACGTCGCCCCCGC
Organism: Streptomyces marokkonensis; assembly: GCF_039539045.1. Lineage (NCBI taxonomy): Bacteria > Bacillati > Actinomycetota > Actinomycetes > Kitasatosporales > Streptomycetaceae > Streptomyces > Streptomyces marokkonensis. The sequence goes on along the minus strand of NZ_BAABCQ010000093.1, from coordinate 27,356 downwards.
GCCCCTGTGTCGGCACGCTGCCCGTGTCACCAGCTCGGTGGGCTCGCAATCGAGCGGGTCAGAACCTCGTTCAGGACCTGGGCCGTTTCCGGTATGCCGAGCTGGGAGTTGTCGATGATGGGGAGGCCGGAGCCGTACCAGCCGGCCATACGGCCGTGGATTCGGGCGACCTCCTCGTCGGTGAGCCGCCGGTTGCCGCTGCGTTCGGCGTTGCGCTCCAGGACGATGTCCAGGCCCGGCAGGAGGACGACCGGGAGCAGCCCGGGGCCGACGTGCCGCTTCCAGCCGCCGAGGCCGACGACCGGGCGGTCCGGGAAGACCGCGTCGTCGAGGATGCAGGAGATGCCGTTGGCGAGGAAGTTGCGCGCGGAGAAGCCGCAGGTGCGGCGGGCCAGACGGTACTGGGCCTCGGAGTGCTCGTTCCACCCGGTCTGAGGGTCGGCGAAGCCGGAGCGGACCCACTCGCGGACGTCGTCGAGGCTGATGTGGGCGGTGGGGACCCCGCGGTGGTCGGCCCAGTACTTGGCGACACTGGTCTTCCCGGCTCCCGCCGGGCCGATGAGCAGCACCGCGAGGGTGGTCGTGGTGGGATCGGGCATGACGGCCGTGGCGGGGGGCACGCTGGGCGCGGCCACGGGGCCGCCGGGCGGCAGCGGTACATGGCCGGTGGTGTCCGGCGGGGGCGGGACGGGGGCCGCCTGGTGCGGGCCCGGGTCCCCGGGCGCCCGGTGCGGGCGCGGGCCCGGAGCCTGCTGGGAGGCCACGGGGTGTGGGGACCGCATGGGGTAGCCCGGCGCCGCGGGCGGCGGTACGGGGGTGGGGCCCTGTTCCGGGTGGTGCGCGGCCGGGGACCAGCCGACGGCCGGTCCGTGCCCCGGCTGATGGGGCGGCGGCAGCGGAGAACCCACTGCGTACTGCATCCGGTGCCACTCCGTCTCGTACAGGCGATGGGCGCTGACGACGGGCCGGTGCCCGCCCGCTGTCCCCCACAGCCTAAAGGCCGTGGGAGGACCCCCCTCCGAACGGTACCGCCCCCGGTCGTCGTTCTGTGAACGGCCGGGGGCGGTCCGAAGTGCCCGTCGCACAGGGCGAATCGGACGGAAAGGCGCGCGGAAGTACTACTCGCCCACCTCGCCGTAGGCGGCGAGGAGGACGGCCGGGTCTGGCCCCTCGAGGACGGTGGGCTTGGCGAGGCCGTCCAGGACGATGAAGCGCAGCAGGTCGCCGCGGGACTTCTTGTCGACCTTCATGTTCTCGACGAGCTTGGGCCACTGGTCGTGGCGGTAGTACAGCGGCAGACCGACCGATTCGAGGATGCTGCGGTGGCGGTCGGCGGTGGCGTCGTCCAGGCGGCCCGCGAGGCGGCCCAGTTCGGCGGCGAAGTGCATGCCGACGGAGACGGCGGCGCCGTGCCGCCACTTGTAGCGCTCGTTCTTCTCGATGGCGTGGCCGAGCGTGTGGCCGTAGTTGAGGATCTCGCGCAGACCGGCTTCCTTCAGGTCGGACGAGACGACCTCGGCCTTGACCCTGACGGAGCGCACGATCAGCTCGGCGGTGTGCGGTCCGGCCGGGGTGCGCGCGGCCTGGGGGTCGGACTCGATCAGGTCCAGGATCACCGGGTCGGCGATGAAGCCGGCCTTGATGACCTCGGCGAGCCCGGAGACGTAGTCGTTGACCGAGAGCGAGTCCAGGGCCGCCAGGTCGCACAGGACGCCGGCGGGCGGGTGGAAGGAGCCGACGAGGTTCTTGCCCTCGGCGGTGTTGATGCCGGTCTTGCCGCCGACGGCCGCGTCCACCATGGCCAGCACGGTGGTGGGGACGGCGATCCAGCGCACGCCGCGCAGCCAGGTCGCGGCCACGAACCCGGCCAGGTCGGTGCTGGCGCCGCCGCCGACGCCGACGATGGCGTCGGTACGGGTGAAGCCGGACTGGCCCAGCGCCTTCCAGCAGTAGGCGGCGACCTCGGCGGTCTTCGCCTCCTCGGCGTTGGGCACCTGGATGGCGATCGCCTCGTAGCCCTGCTCGGCGAGGTCGGCGCGCAGCGCGTCACCGGTCTCGGCGAGGGCCTCCGGGTGGATCACCGCGACCGCCTTGGCCTTCGGGCCGATCAGGGCGCCGAGCTCGCCCAGGAGCTGACGTCCCACCAGGACCTCGTAGGGGTCGGATCCGGCGGTGCCGCCGACCTGGATTCTCGTCACGTCGTTCACTACAGCGTCCTTCGGCCGGGGGTCCGGGGATCGCCCCCGGGAATCACAGTCGACTCCAAGGCGTCCAGGACGGCTCGGGCGACTTCTTCGGGCGTACGGCCGTCGGTGGCCACGACCGCCGTGGCAACCTCCTCGTACAGGTGGCGGCGGGCCTCCATCAGCTCACGCCACTGTCTGCGCGGGTTGACCGCCAGGAGGGGGCGCGCGGCGTTCAGGCCGGTGCGCCGGACGGCCTCCTCGACGTCCATCGAGAGATAGACGACGCGCTGCCCGGCGAGCAGGCCGCGGGTGTCCGCGTCCAGGATCGCGCCGCCGCCGAGGGCGAGGACGCCGTCGTGCTCGGCGAGCGCCCGGCGCACGGCCTGCTTCTCCAGCGCCCGGAACGCCGCCTCACCCTCGTCGACGAAGATGTCGGCGATGGCGCGTCCCTGATCGGTGACGATGTCCTCGTCCGTGTCCCGGTGTCCGACGCCGAGCCGCTCGGCCAGCAGCTGCCCGACGGTGGACTTGCCGACGCCCATCGGGCCGACGAGGACGATCGACGGGGCCGCGGTCATCGGATGGCCAGGTTCTCGAGGTACGAGGTGACGTTGCGGCGGGTCTCGGTGACGCTGTCGCCACCGAACTTCTCCGCCACCGCGTCCGCCAGCACGAGGGCGACCATCGCCTCGGCGACGATGCCGGCCGCCGGCACCGCGCACACGTCGGAGCGCTGGTGGTGGGCCTGCGTGGCCTCGCCGGTGGCGACGTCCACGGTCGCCAGCGCCCGCGGCACGGTCGCGATCGGCTTCATCGCCGCCTTCACGCGCAGCAGCTCGCCGGTGCTCAGACCACCCTCGGTGCCACCGGAGCGGCCCGAGGCACGCCTGATGCCGTCGGGGCCGGCCAGAATCTCGTCGTGCGCCTGGGAACCGGGCACACGGGCCAGGCCGAAGCCGTCTCCGACCTCCACGCCCTTGATGGCCTGGATGCCCATGAGGGCGGCGGCCAGCCGGGCGTCGAGCCGACGGTCCCAGTGCACGTGCGAGCCGAGCCCGACCGGGACGTCGTACGCCAGCACCTCGACCACGCCACCGAGGGTGTCGCCGTCCTTGTGGGCCTGGTCGATCTCCGCGACCATCGCCTGTGAGGCGTCCGCGTCCAGGCAGCGCACCGGGTCGGCGTCCAGCCTCTCCACATCGGCGGGGGTCGGGTACACCCCGTACGGCGCCTTGGCGGCCGCCAGTTCGACGACGTGGCTGACGATCTCGATGCCGGCCGTCTCCTTCAGATACGACCGCGCCACGGCGCCCAGGGCCACCCGGGCGGCCGTCTCCCGCGCGGAGGCGCGCTCCAGGATCGGCCGGGCCTCGTCGAAGCCGTACTTCTGCATGCCAGCGAGGTCGGCGTGGCCGGGGCGGGGGCGGGTCAGCGGGGCGTTGCGGGCCAGACCGGCCAGCACCTCCGGATCCACCGGATCGGCCGCCATGACCTGCTCCCACTTGGGCCACTCGGTGTTGCCGACCATGACCGCGACCGGGGAACCGAGGGTGAGCCCGTGCCGGACGCCGCCGAGGAAGGTGACCTCGTCCCGCTCGAACTTCATCCGCGCACCGCGCCCGTAGCCGAGCCGCCGCCTCGCCAGATGGTCCGCCACCATGTCCGTGGTGATCGGCACGCCGGCGGGCAGGCCCTCCAGCGTCGCGACGAGTGCGGGGCCGTGGGACTCCCCCGCGGTCAGCCAGCGCAACCTGCTCAACGGTGCTCCTCAGTACTCGCGCCCCGGTTATGCCCTGCGTACGCGTCTTCTCCACGTACGGCGACGGCGTGTCCGGGGTGCGCGGGCCCCGGTCCGCCACCTCCGATCCTCCCACGTCCGGGCTCCGGCCCCGGCCGCCGGTCCATCTGGCGGACGGGGGCGCGAACGCCGGCCGACGCCCAGGGCGCGCCCGGGGCGGCTGAGGGACGTCAGCGGTCCGCGAGGGCTCGCTCCCCGGCCGTGCGCATGGCGGCGAGGGGGGCCGGAGCCCGCCCCGTCATCTGCTCCACCTGGAGCACCGCCTGGTGCAGCAGCAGGTCGAGCCCGCTGACGACGGCGCCGCCGTACGCCGACCAGCGGGCGGCGAGTGCGGTCGGCCAGGGGTCGTAGAGCACGTCGAAGAGGGTCGCGGGCATCTCCGGGACGGCGGCGGCGAGTGCGTCCGTGGCACCGGCCGGGGTGGTGGCCACCACCAACGGGGTGTGCAGCGCCTCTTCGGCGTCCGCCCAGTCCGCGACGCGCACTGCGACGTCCAGCCGCTCGGCGAAGCCCCGCATCTCGGCGGCGCGCGCCTCACTCCGTACGTAGACGGCGATCTCGCCGGTGCAGATCCGGGCCAGCGCGGCCAGCGCGGAGGACGCGGTGGCGCCGGCGCCGAGGACGGCCGCGGTCTCCACCTTGTCGATGCCGTGCTCGCGCAGGGCGGCGACCATGCCCGTGATGTCGGTGTTGTCGCCGGTCTTGGTGCCGTCCTCGCCGAGCACCACGGTGTTCACCGCGTCGACGGAGGCCGCCGTCTCACTGATCCCGTCGAGCAGTGGGATGACGGACCGTTTGAGCGGCATGGTCAGCGACAGCCCCGCCCACTCGGGACCCAGCTGTCCGAGGAAGCCGGGCAGCGCCTCCTCGTCGACGTCGAAGCGGTCGTACGTCCAGCCCTCCAGGCCCAGCTCGGCGTAGGCGGTGCGGTGCAGAACCGGGGAGAGGGAGTGGGCGATGGGAGAGCCCAGAACGGCGGCTCGGCGGGGTGCGGACATCACTTGTTCTTCGAGGCTTCCCACTCGTCGACCAACTTCTGGTGGTCCGCGTTGGTCTTGGTGAACTCGCTCGTCTTGCCGTCGCGCGAGATGAAGTAGTACCAACCGTCGTCGGTCGGGTCGAGGGCGCCCTTCAGCGCGTCCTCGCCGGGGTTGCTGATCGGGCCGGGCGGCAGGCCCTTGGTGTAGTAGGTGTTGTACGGGTTGTCGAAGTTGCGCAGCTTGCTGAGGGACAGGTCGATCTTGCTCTGGTTCTTGATGTAGTTGTACGTGGAGTCGAACTCCAGCATCCCGTTGGTCTGCGCGTTGCCGGGCTTGAGGCGGTTGTAGATGACCTCGGCCATCTTGCGGAAGTCCTCGTGGCTGGTGCCCTCGGCCTGGACCAGGCTGGCCACGGTGAGCAGTTGCCACGGTCCTTCGAGGCCCAGGCTCTCGGCCTTCCCCTCGAGGTCGAGTTCCTCGTACTTCGCGGTCGCCCTCGCCACCATCTGCTTCAGCACGTCCTCGGGCTTCTGGCCCTTGGCCGCCGAGTAGCTCGACGGGTAGAGGAAGCCCTCCAGCGGGTCCTTGACGTCCTCGTGGTTCATCGCCCAGTCGGGCAGGCCGAGGTTCTTCCACTCGGCCTTGGCGACCTTGGCGGTGGTTCCCTCGTCCAGTTCGAGGCGCTTGTCGATGTCCTTGTAGATGCCGGCGTTGCGTCGGCCCTCGGAGATGATCAGGTTGCTGCGGCTCTTGGGGTTGAGCAGCATCTCGATGGCGCTCTCGGCCGACATCTCCTTCTGCAGCGTGTACACGCCGTCCTGGATGCTCTTGCCCTGGGGATTGCTCTGCTGGGCGGCGATGAAGGCATCGACGCTCTTCACCACGCCCTTCCGCTTGAGCTCCTGGCCGATGACCGAGCCGCCCGCACCCTTGGGGATCGCGACGGTCACCTGCTCGCCGTTGCCGTCACCCGAGTAGTTCGGGGCCGCGCCGAAGCGATCCTGGTAGAACTGGAAGCCGAAATACCCGACTCCTGCCACGGCGCCGCCCAGCACCAGGCAGACCACGAGGCACGCGGTGCCGCTGCGGCCCTTCTTGGGTCTGCCGCCCCGGCCCTTGCGGTCGCTCCGCTGCGTGTCGCCCTCGCCGCCGCCCTCTTCCTCGTCGGCGTCACCGCCCGCGAAGAAGGCGTGTTCCCCCTCGTCGGGGCCGGGGTCCCAGTCGGTGTCCCGCGGTTCGGGCTCGGCGCGCCGACGGCCCGGCGGTTCCGGGGGCGGGTACGCATCCGGGGTGCCGTAGGCGTCGGGCTGCTCGGAGCCGTAGGCGGCCTGCCGACCGTAGGGATCCGACGGGTCGGCGGGGTACTGCGCGTGGGGATTCGCGCCGGTGCCCCGGCCGTCGTTGTCGTAGCCCTGCTGGGACTGTCCCTGAGCCGCGTACTGCTGGTCGTACTGCTGCTGACCGTACTGGTCGTACTGCTGGTTCTGGCTGTACTGCTGGTTCTGGTCGTACTGCTGGTTCTGGTCGTACTGCGGCTCGGGAGGCTGCTGACCGTACTGGTCGTACTGCGGCTGCCGGCCGTGTTGCGGGTTCTGGTCGTACTGCGGCTCAGGAGGCTGCTGACCGTACTGGTCGTACTGCGGCTGCCGGCCGTGTTGCGGGTTCTGGTCGTACTGCGGCTCAGGAGGCTGCTGACCATACTGGTCGTACTGCGGCTGCCGGCCGTAGGCGGGCTGGCCACCGTTGCCCCAGTCGCCGTACTGCTGCGACTGGGACTGCTCCGGATACTGCTGCGGCTGGCCGCCGTAGGGGGACTGCTGACCCGCGTGGGCCTGCTGTCCACCCCATCCGTCGTCCCCGTACAACGGGTCCTCCGGATGCCACGGTTCGGAGCCTGGGCCCCGGCCATACTCAGTCATCGATCCCCTAGAGCCGCGAGGCGACGGTCCGTACGGCCTGTCATGGAGGGCCGTTTTCCGTTCCGCCTCTTGCTGTGCGGTGGCTGTTCGAATGCCTCCGCATCGCGCGGAACGTTACCGTACCGCGATCAGACGACCACTTCGACGCCCTCACCGGGTGCCCTGCCTGACACCCGTTCGGATTCAAGCGCCTGCTGGAGGATGATCACAGCGGCTGCCTGGTCGATGACGGACCGGCCCTTCTTGGACTTCACTCCCGAGGCGCGCAGTCCCTGACTGGCGGACACCGTCGTCATCCGCTCGTCGACGAGCCTGACCGGCAACGGCGCGATACCGCGGGCCAGTTCCTGTGCGAAGCCCCTGACCTTGACCGCGGCCGGGCCTTCGCCCCCCTTGAGGGAGCGAGGGAGGCCGACGACGACCTCGATCGGTTCGTACTCCTCGACCAGCTGCCGCAGGCGGCGGTGGGCCGCCGGGACGTCGCGTCCGGGGACGGTCTCCACCGGCGTGGCGAGGATTCCGTCGGGGTCGCAGGAGGCGACCCCGATACGGGCGTCCCCGACGTCGATCGCCAGACGGCGGCCTCGGCGCATGACCGGGCCCCGGGGCCCGTCGTCCGCCGGGCTCCCCGTCCGGCCCTCCGTCGGGCCGTCGAGCCGGCCGTTCATCGAGTCGCTCACTTGGCCGTGTCCGCCACGAGCCGCTCGACGGCGTCCACGGCGTCACCGATGGCGGCCGGGTTCTGACCGCCGCCCTGGGCGACGTCCGGCTTGCCGCCACCGCCGCCGCCGAGGGTCTTGGCGGCGGAGCGCACCAGGTCACCGGCCTTGAGACCGCGCTCGCGGGCGGCCTCGTTGGTGGCGATGACGGTGAGGGGCTTGCCGTTCACCGTGGTGAACAGGGCGACGACCGCGGCCCGGCCGCCCTGGATGCGGCCACGCACGTCGAGGACCAACTTGCGCAGGTCGTCGGCGGTGGTGCCGTCCGGGACCTGCCCGGTCACCAGGGCCACGCCGCGCACGTCCTTGGCGGAGTCGGCGAGCGAACCGGCGGCCTGGAGGACCTTCTCGGCGCGGAACTTCTCGATCTCCTTCTCGGCGTCCTTGAGCTTGCCGAGCATGGCGGAGACCTTCTCCGGAAGCTCCTCCGGGCGGCCCTTGATCAGCTCCTGGAGCTGGGCGACGACCGTGTGCTCACGGGCGAGGAAGTTGTAGGCGTCCACGCCGACCAGGGCCTCGATGCGGCGCACGCCGGAGCCGATGGACGACTCGCCGAGCAGCTTGACCAGGCCCAGCTGGGCGGTGTTGTGCACGTGGGTGCCGCCGCACAGCTCCTTGGAGAAGTCGCCGATGGTGACGACACGCACGCGCTCGCCGTACTTCTCGCCGAACTCGGCGATGGCGCCCTGCTTCTTGGCCTCGTCGATTCCCATGACGTCGGCGCGCACGTCGAGGTCGCGGGCGAGCACCTCGTTGATCTTCTGCTCGACGTCGGTCATCACGACCGTCGGCACGGCGGACGGCGAGCCGAAGTCGAAGCGGAAGCGGCCGGGCTGGTTCTCGGAACCGGCCTGGGCGGCCGTCGGGCCGAGGGCGTCACGCAGGGCCTGGTGGGTGAGGTGGGTGGCCGAGTGGGCGCGGGCGATGGCCGTGCGGCGCAGGCCGTCGATGGAGGCCTGGGCCTTGGCACCGACGGTGACCTCGCCGACCTGGACGACGCCCTTGTGGACGTACACGCCCGGCACCGGCTTCTGGCAGTCGCGGATCTCGATGACGGCACCGGTGTCGACCCTGATCCGGCCGGTGTCGCCGATCTGGCCGCCGCCCTCGGCGTAGAACGGGGTGCGGTCGAGGACGATCTCGACCTCGTCGCCCTCGATGGCGGCCGGGGAGGAGGCGCCGTCGACGAGGATGCCGACGATGCGGGACTCGCTCTCGGTGTCGCTGTAGCCGACGAAGTCGGTGGCCCCGGCCTTGTCGGCGATCTCGCGGTAGGCGCCGGTGCCGGCGTGGCCGGTCTTCTTGGCCTGGGCGTCGGCCTTGGCGCGCTCCCGCTGCTCCTTCATCAGGCGCCGGAAGCCGTCCTCGTCCACGGACAGCCCCTGCTCGGCGGCCATCTCCAGGGTGAGGTCGATCGGGAAGCCCCAGGTGTCGTGGAGCAGGAAGGCCTTGTCGCCGGCGAGGACGGTGCCGCCGGTGGCCTTGGTGTCGCTGACGGCGGTGTCGAGGATGTTGGTGCCGGCCTTCAGCGTCTTCAGGAAGGCGTTCTCCTCGGCGACGGCGACCTTCTCGATCCGCTCGCGGTCGGTGATCAGCTCGGGGTACTGCTGCCCCATCATGCCGATCACGACGTCGATCAGGTCCTTGACGACCGGACCGGTGGCGCCGAGCAGGCGCATGTTGCGGATGGCGCGGCGCATGATGCGGCGCAGCACGTAGCCGCGGCCCTCGTTGCCCGGGGTGACGCCGTCGCCGATGAGCATGACGGAGGTGCGCATGTGGTCGGTGACCACGCGCAGCGAGACGTCCGAGGCGTGGGCGTCGCCGTAGGCCACGCCGGTCAGGTCGGTGGCCTTCCTGATGACGGCCATGGAGGTGTCGATCTCGTACATGTTCTGCACGCCCTGCAGAATCATGGCGAGCCGCTCCAGGCCGAGCCCGGTGTCGATGTTCTGGCTCGGCAGGTCCCCGAGGATCTCGAACTCCTCCTTGCCGATGCCCTCGCCCCGCTCGTACTGCATGAAGACGAGGTTCCAGATCTCCACGTACCGCTCGTCGTTGACGGCGGGGCCGCCCTCGGCGCCGAACTCGGGGCCGCGGTCGTAGTTGATCTCGGAGCACGGGCCGCAGGGGCCGGGGACGCCCATGGACCAGTAGTTGTCCTTCTTGCCGAGGCGCTGGATGCGCTCGGAGGGGACACCGACGACGTCGTGCCAGATGCGCTCGGCCTCGTCGTCGTCCTTGTAGACGGTGATCCACAGGCGCTCGGGATCGAGGCCGTAACCGCCCTTGTCCTGGGAGCTGGTGAGCAGCTCCCAGGCGTACTTGATGGCGCCTTCCTTGAAGTAGTCGCCGAAGGAGAAGTTGCCGCACATCTGGAAGAACGTGCCGTGCCGCGTGGTCTTGCCGACCTCTTCGATGTCCGGCGTGCGCACGCACTTCTGCACGCTGGTGGCGCGGTCGAAGGGCGGCTTGACCTCACCCAGGAAGTAGGGCTTGAAGGGCACCATGCCGGCCGGGACCAGCAGCAGAGTCGGGTCGTCCGCGATGAGCGACGCCGAAGGGACGACGGTGTGACCGCGCTCCTCGAAGAAGCTCAACCAGCGGCGACGAATCTCGGCCGACTCCATCAGTGGTCCTCATTCCGGTTGTACGAGTACGTCGTCCTGTCGACGTACGTCGGGTTGCTGCGGTTCTCGATGTTCCCGATGTCGCGGTTCTCGATGGCGGTGTACCGCCGGGGTGCGGGGAGTTCACCGTCGACGGGGGCCTTCAGCCCGAGCGCGTCGTCCAGTTCGGCCTCCCGCTGGGCCATGTTGTCGCGCACGTCGACCGCGAAGCCCACCGCGCGCTCCCTGAGCCGGGTACCCGCGTCGAGCGCCTTGTTGGCCGCGGTCGCGGCGAGGCTCTCGGGGGTCAGCTGCCTGAGCTTCCGGTTGACCTTGGTGGTGGCCCACACACCGGCGGCGACGCCGGTGCCGAACCAGAACGTACGGCGGAACATCGCTGGATCAGTCCTTCTTCCGCTTGGTCCGCCGCGCGGCCGGGATCGCACGGCCGACGATCACGGTACGCCGCGGCTGCTTGGCCGGGCCCGCGGGCTCGCCCTCCTTGCGACCGCCGAGTGCCCGCCGTACGCCGTAGCCGAACGCGGCGACCTTGACCAGGGGGCCGCCGAAGGTGGAGGCCACGGTGGTGGACAGCGCGGAGGCGTTCGACGTGACCTCCTGGACGTCGGAGGCGATCGCGTCGACCCGGTCGATCTGGGTCTGCGCGGAGCGCACCGCCGACGAGGCGTCGGACAGCAGCGGAACGGCCTGGTCGGTGACGTCCGCCACGAGCTTGGTGGTCGCCCTGAGCGTCTGGGCCAGCCTCGCCAGTGCGACGGCGAGGAAGGAGACCAGGATCGCCCAGAAGACGGCCACCAGGATTCCGGCCACCTCGCCACCGGACACTGTGCACCCGCTCCCTCAAAAGACGTGCCTGAACTTCGGGAAAGTCGTGCACCGAGCCTATCGCGCCGGGCGCGGGGCTCCGTACCGGATTACCGTCCGCGCGCGGCGCGACGCGGTGAAGTCGCGGGAAGCGATTGTACGGAGTGAATTCGGTTCAGTACGCTCCGTGTTTCATGCGAGACCATCGGCGCGACGGCATCCCGCACGGCAACCTACCGCTGGAACTCGACACCTTCGTGGGCAGAGCGACGGAACTCGCGGAGCTGGCCCGGGCGCTGGGCGCCGGGCGGCTGGTGACCGTGACCGGGACCGGCGGGGTCGGGAAGTCACGGCTGGCGGCGCGGGCGGCCGGGCGGTGCCGGCCCCGGGACGGCGTGTGGCGGGTGGAACTGGCGCCGCTGCGCGACGAGGAGTTCGTCGACTACGCGGTCGTGGAGGCGCTGGGCCTGACCGACCACACGAGACGGCTGCCGCGCGAGACGCTGCTCGCGCACCTCGCCGAGCGGGAACTGCTCCTGGTCCTCGACGGCGTCGAGCACCTGGTGGACGCCTGTGCCGCGCTGGTGACCGACCTGCTGGGCCGCGCCCCGGGGCTGCGGGTCCTGTCGGTCGGACGCAGACCGCTGGGCGTGGCCGGGGAGCAACTTCTGCCCCTGGCGCCGCTGAGCCCGGAGGAGGCGGTGGAGTTGCTGACCGTCCGGGCGGGGCAGCGGGCCCTGACGTACGGGTACGACGCCGACCTGGACGAGGGCCACGGGGAGGTGCGCGAGCTGTGCCGGCGCCTGGACGGGATCCCGCTGGCGATCGAGCTGGCGGCGGGGCGGCTGGGCGCGCTGTCGCCGGGCCAGGTGCTGCAACGGCTCGACGACCGCTTCCGCCTGCTGACCGGCGGGGACCGCACCGCGCTGCCCCGGCACCGGACACTGCGTACGGCGATCGGCTGGAGCCACGAGCTGTGCACGCCGGCCCAGCGACTGCTGTGGGCGCGGCTGTCGGTGTTCGCGGGGCCGTTCGACCTGGAGGCCGCCGAGTACGTGTGCAGCGGCGACGGGCTGCTCGCCGACGACGTGCTCGACGTGGTCTCCGCGCTGCTCGCGCAGTCCGTGCTGACCCGTGAGGAGACCCCGGCCGGGGTGCGCTACCGGATGCTCGACACGGTGCGGGCGTACGGCGCCGACTGGCTGGAGGCGACCGGTGACGCGGCGCGGCTGCGGCGGCGGCACCGGGACTGGTACGTGGGTCTGGCGACCTGGTGCGAGTTGGAGTGGTTCTCGCCGCGCCAGCACCAGGTCACCGCACGGGTGGACGCGGAGCTGCCGAATCTGCGCAGCGCCCTGGAACACTGCCTGACCGAGCCCGACGAGGCACACCTGGGCCAGTATCTGGCGGGCGCCCTGTGGTTCCACTGGGTCGGCTGCGGACGGCTCTCGGAGGGGCGGCGCTGGCTGGAGCAGGCGGTGCGGCTGGACCCGGAGCGGACGGCGGGCGAGCAGTCACGGCTGAAGGCGCTGTGGGTGCTCGCCTACGTGGCGATCCTGCAGGGCGACATGGTGCCGGCGCTGGCGGCGCTGCAGGAGTGCCGGGAGGAGGCCGAGCTGTCGGCCGACCCCACGGCGGTGGCGTACGCGGAGCACCGCTCCGGCTGTCTGGCCCTGGTCACGGACGACATGCCGCGCGCGGAGTCACTGCTGCGTTCCGCGCTGCGTCGCTACCGGGAGATCGGCGAGCTCAACAGCAACGTCCTGATGGGCCAGGTGGAGCTGGCGATGGCGCGGGCGTTCCAGGGGGACATGCCGGACGCGGTGCGCCTGTGCGAGGACGTCCGGCAGGTGTGCGAGGACCACGGTGAGCGCTGGACCCGGGGCTACGCCCTGTATGTGCTGGCCTACGCGGCCTGGAGCGACGGTGAGCCGGGACGCGCCCGCGAGTTGCTGGCCGACTGCCTGGCCAGTGCCCACCGGTTCCGGGACCAGCTCGGATCGGTGCTGGCGGTGGAGCTGCTGGCCCTGGTCACGGTGGCGGACGGCGACGCGGCGGAGGCCGCGGTGCTGCAGGGCGCGGCGGGGCGGATGTGGCCGTCGGTGGGGCTGCCGTTGTTCGGCTCGGCGTACTACAACGCGCCGCACGAACTGTGCGAGGCGGCGGCCCGGGAGCAGCTGGGCGACGAGCGGTACGAGGAGTGCGTACGGCACGGGGCTCGGTTGGGCCGCCGGGAGGCGGTGTCGCGGGCCCTGCGGCGGCCCGGGGTGCCGGCCTCGCTGCCGGCGCCGCGCGGGGCCGGGAGGCGTGCCACGGCGGGCGCGCGGACGGCGAAGCCCGCCGCCTCGCCCACCCGGAAGGGCGGGGAGACGGCGGGCTGAGGTACCGCGGAGGTACTGCGCCTTGCTGAAAGCGTTCTGCTGGGATCAGCGGGCGTAGTACTCGACGACGAGCTGCTCGTCGCAGATCACCGGGATTTCCTTGCGGTTCGGGTCGCGGTCCAGGCGGAAGGCCAGGGCCTTGAGGTTCACCTGGAGGTAGCGCGGGGTCTCGCCGTCGGGGGCGAAGCCGCCTTCACGGGCGATCGTGAAGAGCGTCTTCTCCTTGGAGCGCTCGCGCACCTGCACGACGTCGTCCGGACGGACACGGAAGGACGGCTTGTCGACCTTCTGGCCGTTGACCTGGATGTGGCCGTGGACGACCATCTGGCGGGCCTGGTAGATCGTGCGGGCGATGCCCGAACGCAGGACCAGCGCGTCGAGGCGGCGCTCGAGCTCGATGACCAGGGCCTCGCCGGTCTTCATGTTGGTCTTGGAGGCACGCTCGTAGGCGCGGACGAGCTGACGCTCGCTGAGGTCGTACTGCGCGCGCAGACGCTGCTTCTCGAGCAGACGGACCTTGTAGTCCGAGTTCTGCTTGCGGCCGCGGCCGTGCTCACCCGGCGGGTAGGGGCGGGCCTCGAAGTACTTGACGGCCTTCGGGGTCAGCGCGATGCCGAGGGCACGCGACTTCTTGACCTTGGGACGGGGCTGGTTCGCCACTGTCTGTGTCTCTTTCCTGGTTTCCGGCTTGTCAGGGTTGAGGGAGGTCGCAATCCGCAGCCGGGGAAACCCGCCTGGTCCGCAGGGGACCTGCCGGGCAGCCGCTCCCTGGTCTGGGCACATACGTGCAGCACGCGAGTGGCCCACCGACCGCTCCCGGAGCTCCGGGTGGTGGTGGGCTGCCCGCGACACCTGTCGACGGTGCGCGACGCTCCTGGGACCCGCTGGGGGTCCCGGCCGGTTGTCCCGTTCTGACTGCACGAGACTCGGCACTCCGGTGGATTCTACAGGCTGCTCAGGACCGCCTGCGACCGAGGTGTCCGCGGGTCCACTCCACCGCGTCCGCGTATCTGGCCTCGGCGCCGTGCCGGGTCGGGGTGTAGTACCTGCGGTCCTTCAGCTCGTCCGGGGCGTACTGCTGGGCGGCGATGCCCTCCGGCAGGTCGTGCGGGTACACGTATCCCTGCCCGTGTCCGAGTTTGCCCGCACCCTTGTAGTGGCTGTCGCGCAGGTGCGAGGGGACCGGTCCGGCGTGCCCCTTGCGTACGTCGTCCAGGGCGGCGCCGATGGCGGTGGTCGCGGCGTTGGACTTGGGGGCGAGGGCCAGGGCGATGGTGGCGTGGCTGAGGGTCAGGCCGGCCTCGGGGAAGCCGATCATGGCGACGGCCTGCGCGGCGGCGACGGCGATCGGTAGGGCGTTCGGGTCGGCCAGGCCGATGTCCTCGCTGGCGGAGATCATCAGGCGGCGCGCGATGAAGCGGGGGTCCTCGCCGGCCTCGATCATCCGGGCCAGGTAGTGCAGGGCGGCGTCCACGTCGGAGCCGCGGATGGACTTGATGAGGGCGCTGGCGACGTCGTAGTGCTGGTCGCCGTCTCGGTCGTACTTCACCGCGGCGCGGTCGACCGTCTCCTCCAGCGTGGTCAGGCCGATCTCCGTCTCGCCCTTGTCCAGCGCGGCCCCGGCGGCGGCCTCCAGCGCGGTCAGGGCGCGGCGGGCGTCGCCGCCGGCGATGCGCAGCAGGTGCTCCTCGGTGTCCTCGGCCAGGCCGACGGCCCCACCGAGGCCCCGCTCGTCGGTCAGGGCCCGGCGGGTCAGGGCGCGGACGTCGTCGTCGGTGAGGGGTTCGAGGGTGAGGAGGAGGGAGCGGGAGAGCAGGGGAGAGATGATCGAGAAGTACGGGTTCTCGGTGGTGGCGGCGATCAGGGTGACCCAGCGGTTCTCGACGGCCGGGAGCAGGGAGTCCTGCTGGGCCTTGCTGAAGCGGTGGATCTCGTCGAGGAAGAGGACGGTCTCCTTGCCGTACCCGCCGACCGCGCGGCGGGCGCCGTCGATGACCGCGCGGACCTCCTTGACGCCCGCGGTGATCGCGGACAGCTCCACGAAGCGCTTGTTGGTGGCCTTGGAGACGACGTACGCCAGGGTGGTCTTACCGGTGCCCGGCGGGCCCCAGAGGATGACCGAGGAGGGCCCCGCGGGGCCGGAGCCGCCCTCGCCGACCAGTCGGCGCAGGGGGGAACCGGGCTTCAGCAGGTGCTGCTGGCCGACGACCTCGTCGAGGGTGCGCGGGCGCATCCGCACGGCGAGGGGGCTGCCGGTCGGGTCCTTCTCCTGGCGTTCTTCGGCTGCGGCGGTGAACAGATCGGGCTCCACGGTCGAAACCCTACCCGGGGGGATCTGGGGGTCACCCCAGAGGGCACAGCACGGCACCGACGACGCGGCGGACGCGGTGAGCGGGGGCCCTTCGTCGACCCGCTCCCGCCGGCCTGTCCGTCAGCTGGTCCAGAAGTCCCACCAGCGGGTCAGGACCAGCATGCCGATGACGCCGATGTGCAGCACCGGCAGCACCCAGGCGAACTCGCCGAAGAAGCCCTTGAGCCAGCCCGGCGCGGGCAGGAATCCCTTGCGGACGTTGAAGGACGTCACGTACCAGAACATCAGGATCGTGGCGACCCAGGCCAGGCAGCACCACAGGCACAGCGCGTTGATCCGGTACAGGGACTCGAACTGCAGCCAGGTGACGAACCCGACGCCGAACAGGCAGCCGGCGTTGAAGGTGAGCCAGTACCAGCGCGGGAAGCGGGCCCCCGCGAGCAGACTCATCCCGGCGCAGACGACGATGCCGTAGGTGACCAGGCCCAGCATCGGGTTGGGGAATCCGAAGACGGCCGCCTGGTCGCTCTCCATGACGCTGCCGCAGGAGACGACGGGGTTGAGGCTGCACCCGGGCGTGAACGTCGTACCCGCGACCTTGGCCTCGAGCAGTTTGAACTTGTCGAGCGTGATGACCCACGCGGCGAGCACTCCGGCCGCGCCCGTGGTCACCAGCAGCAGGGCGAAGGCGCGGCCGGCGCCCTCGGCGCGCGATGCTCCGGCGGTGGGTCCCGGCGCCGGCTCTGCCACGGTGGAGACGTCCTTCACTGTCGTCTTGCTCATCACGCCGATTCCGTCACTTGAGTGAGACCTGCTTCGGGCAGGGCCATTGTGCCGCACGGACTTGTAAGGCCACCGTTCGATGAACATAAGAACGCACCGGTGGTCGCCCCGGAGAGTTGTCTTCCGGCCGATTCCCGTTCCCCAGGGGCACACGCGAACGAACACGCGCGCCCCCGGAGGCGACGGGACCTACCCGAAGATCCGCCGACCGAGCCTCGACTCCAGCTCCGCCACGATCTCGTTGACGCCGATCGCCGCCTGCTCGCCGGACTCCATGTCCTTGAGCTGGACGACGCCTTCGGCGAGGTCGCGCTCGCCCAGGACCAGGGCATAGCGGGCGCCGGAGCGGTTGGCCGCCTTCATCGCGGCCTTGAGGCCCTTGCCGCCGTAGGAGAAGTCGGCGGCGACGCCGTTCTTGCGCAACTCGGTGACCTTGGCGAACAGGATCCGACGGGCCTCCTCGCCGAGCGGGACGGCGAAGACGGAGGTGGCGGACGGAATGTCCAGTTCGATGCCCTCCGCCTCCAGGGCGAGGACGGTGCGGTCGATGCCGAGGGCCCAGCCCACGGACGGCAGGGACGGGCCGCCGATCATCTCGGACAATCCGTCGTAGCGGCCGCCGCCGCCGACCGCGGACTGGGAGCCCAGTCCGTCGTGGACGAACTCGAAGGTCGTGCGGGTGTAGTAGTCCAGGCCGCGCACCAGCTTCGGGTCGTCCTCGAAGACCACGCCCGCCGCCGTGATCAGTTCGCGCACCTCCTCGTGGTACGCCTTGCAGGCGTCGCACAGGTAATCGCGCAGCAGCGGGGCGCCGGTGAGCTGCTTCTGCACGTCCGGGCGCTTGTCGTCCAGGACGCGCAGCGGGTTGATCTCCGCGCGGCGCAGCGTCTCCTCGTCCAGGTCCAGGCCGCGCAGAAAGTCCTGCAGGGCGTCCCGGTAGACGGGGCGGCACTCCTGGTCGCCGAGGCTGTTGAGCAGGATGCGGAAGTCGCTCAGGCCCAGCGCGCGGTACGACTGGTCGGCGAGGATGATCAGTTCGGCGTCGAGCGCCGGGTCCTCGGTGCCGATCGCCTCGGCACCGACCTGGGAGAAGTGGCGGTAACGGCCCTTCTGGGGGCGCTCGTAACGGTACTGCGAGCCCGAGTACCAGACCTTCACCGGCAGGTTGCCGGCCTTGTGCAGGTTGGCCTCCAGGACCGCGCGCAGCACGGGGGCCGTCGTCTCCGGGCGCAGGGCGAGCCGGTCTCCGCCCTTGGTCTCGAAGACGTACATCTCCTTGGTCACGATGTCGGTCGACTCGCCGACACCGCGCGCGAAGAGCTCGACGTTCTCGAAACCGGGCGTCTCGATGTAGCCGTAGCCGGAGTTGCGCAGCGGGGCGGCGATCGCCTCGCGGACCGCCAGGAACTTCGCGGAGTCGGGCGGCAGCAGGTCGTAGGTGCCCTTGGGGGCCTTGAAGGTGCTCACGGAAGGTCTCTCGTCACATTCCTCGTCGGGGAGCCTCGGGGGCGCCGTTTTCCTGGCGGCCCGCCGCCACCTGCCGCAGATACGGGTTGGTGGCGCGCTCCTGGCCGATGGTCGTCTGGGGGCCGTGTCCGGACAGCACCACGGTCGAGTCGTCGAGCGGCAGGCACACGCGTGCCAGCGATTCGAGCATGTCGTCCATGGAGCCACCCGGGAAGTCGGTGCGTCCGACGGAGCCGGCGAACAGCAGGTCGCCCGAGAACATGACCGGCGGGATGTCCGCCGCCTCGGGCAGGCCGAAGGTCACCGACCCCTTGGTATGGCCCGGCGCGTGCGCGACGGTCAGCTCCATCCCCGCCAACTCCAGCTTCGCGCCGTCGGTCAGCTCCCTGACGTCGTCCGGCTCCCCGACGGTCAGCTCGCCCATGAGCGGCATGCCGATGGTGCGGCCGATCCCCTTCTCGGGGTCGCTCATCATGAAGCGGTCGTCCGGGTGGATCCAGGCCGGCACGTCGTGCGCGCCGCAGACCGGGACGACCGAGGCCACATGGTCGATGTGCCCGTGGGTGAGGACGACGGCGACGGGCTTGAGCCGATGCTTCCTGATCGCTTCCTCGACTCCCGGGGCCGCCTGATGGCCAGGGTCGATGATCACGCACTCCTCACCGGCGGCGGGGGCGACGAGATAACAGTTCGTCCCCCAGGCCCCGGCGGGGAACCCGGCAATGAGCACGATCGTCCTTCGTTTGTGTCGGTACGGGTGGGCTTGCGAACGGGCCGCGCCCATGGTCAGAGCCTACCGGCGGTGCCGATTCCTCAGCGAACCCATATACGGTACGGGGCTACACGCCCACGGTCGGCTCATCGCACCCACGCGTACCGGTCGGCACACGAAGACGCATGAGGAGAGAACCCGGTGGTCACCCAGGAGCAGCGGCGGCGTCAGCTCGCCCGGGAGAAGTTCTTGCGGCAGCAGCAGCGACGTACCTCCGCACGACGCAGGGCGCGCACGCGCAACGCCGCGATCGCGTCGGTGCTCGGCGTGATTCTGATCGGCAGTGTCGCGCTGTACACGACCGGCGTGGTCCTCGGGGACGACGACGACAGCAAGTCGAACGCGAGCGCGGAGGTCACCCCGAGCGCCGCGGCGAGCAGTGAGCCGCCGAAGGACCCGTGCGACAAGCCGGCCGAGGGCAAGGTCAAGACGCAGACCTGGGAGAAGGAACCTGCGATGACCATCGACAAGTCGGCGAAGTACACGATGAAGTTGGCCACGACCTGCGGCGACATCGACATCGCGCTGAAGGCGAAGGCGGCGCCGCACACCGTCAACTCGTTCAGCTTCCTGGCCGGCAAGGGCTTCTTCGACCACACGCCGTGCCACCGGCTGACCACCAACGGGATCTACGTTCTCCAGTGCGGGGACCCGACGGGCCAGGGCAACGGCGGTCCCGGCTACAACATCCCGGACGAGAACCTGAAGGACAAGAGCCTGAAGGAGAACACGTACCCGGCGGGCACGATCGCGATGGCGAACACCGGTCAGCCGGACTCCGGCGGCAGCCAGTTCTTCCTCGTGTACCAGAACAGCCCGTTGCCCCCCAGCTACACGCCGTTCGGCACGATCTCGGACGAGGGAATGACGGTGCTGAAGAAGATCGCCGCCGTCGGCGAGAGCACCGGTGCGGGCGACGGAGCACCCAACGCGACGGTCGTGATCGACAAGGCCACCGTCACGAAATCCTGACCCTCATCAGCGAAAGTTCGGTCGCGCGGGATGCGGACACGCCCCCCGCCGGTCGCCTATGTTGGCCGTGACGAAACTGTGGACGATGCCCGGGGGTGGCGAAGCCCTCCCTCGGCATCATGTGGAGGAGGCGCTGTGAGCAGCGACCCGTGGGGCCGCGTCGACGAGACGGGGACCGTGTACGTGCGTACGGCCGACGGCGAGAAGGTCGTCGGCTCCTGGCAGGCAGGCTCCCCCGAGGAGGCGCTGGCCTATTTCGAACGCAAGTACGAAGGCCTGGTTGTCGAGATCGGCCTCCTCGAGAAGCGGGTGAAGACCACCGACCTGTCGGCGAAGGACGCCCTGGCCGCCGTGGAGCACCTGCGGGAGCAGGTCGACGCGCACCACGCGGTGGGCGACCTGGAGGCGCTGCGAGCCCGGCTGGACAAGCTCGTCGCGCTGGTGGAGACCCGCCGCGAGGAGCGCAGGGCCCAGCGGGCGAAACAGTCCGACGAGGCGCGCGGCGCCAAGGAGGCACTGGTCGCCGAGGCCGAGGAGCTGGCGGCGTCCGACCAGTGGCGGGCGGCCGGTGAGCGGCTGCGGTCCCTGGTGGACACCTGGAAGGGCCTGCCGCGTCTGGACCGCAAGTCCGACGACGAGCTGTGGCACCGCTTCTCGCACGCCCGTTCGGCGTTCTCCAAGCGTCGCAAGCAGCACTTCGCGCAGCTGGACGCGCAGCGCGAGGAGGCCCGCCGGACCAAGGAACGGCTGGTCGGCGAGGCCGAGGCGCTGTCGAAGTCGACGGACTGGGGGCCGACGGCCGCCCGCTACCGCGACCTGATGTCCGAGTGGAAGGCCGCCGGCCGCGCCCAGCGCGAGCACGAGGACGACCTGTGGAACCGCTTCCGCGGCGCCCAGGACGTGTTCTTCGCCGCCCGCAGCTCGGTCTTCGCCGAGCGGGACGCCGAGCAGACGGAGAACCTCAAGCTCAAGGAGGAGCTGGCCGGTGAGGCCGAGAAGCTCCTGCCGGTCACCGACCTGAAGGCGGCCCGCGCCGCGTTCCGCTCGGTCAACGAGCGCTGGGAGGCCATCGGCCACGTGCCGCGCGACGCCCGGCCGAAGGTCGAGGGCCGGATGCACGCGGTCGAGCGGGCGCTCCAGGAGGCCGAGGAGACCGAGTGGCGCCGCACCAACCCGGAGGCACGCGCGCGTGCCGCGGGCCTGACCGGTCAGCTCCAGGCCGCCGTGGACAAGCTGCGCTCCCAGATCGAGCAGGCGCGCGCCCAGGGCAACAACGCCAAGGCCGACAAGCTGGCACGTGAGCTGGAGGGCCGGCAGGCGCTGCTGGACCAGGCGCTGAAGGGCCTGCACGAGTTCGGCGGCTGAACACCCGCCCACGCCCACTCATGAAAGGGGCTCCCCGTACGGCGCGTACGGGGAGCCCCTTTCGTGTGGGCCTGTGCGGCGCCGCGCCACGGGAGCCGGTGCGGGCCGCTGCGTCTGTGCGAGTCGCTGCGTCTGTGCGGGCCGCTACGAGGGCCTGCGGGCCGACGTCACCCGGTACACGTCGTACACGCCCTCCACGCCCCGTACGGCCTTCAGGACGTGCCCGAGGTGCTTCGGGTCGCCCATCTCGAAGGTGAAGCGGGAGGTGGCGACGCGGTCGCGAGAGGTCTGGACGGCCGCGGAGAGGATGTTGACGTGCTGGTCGGACAGCACGCGCGTGACGTCCGACAGCAGCCGGGAACGGTCCAGGGCCTCGACCTGGATGGCGACCAGGAAGACGGAGGACTGGCTGGGGGCCCACTCGACCTCCAGGATGCGCTCGGGTTCCCGGGAGAGCGAGTCCACGTTCACGCAGTCGCTGCGGTGAACGGATACGCCGCTGCCACGGGTGACGAAGCCGATGATGGGGTCACCGGGGACGGGCGTGCAGCAGCGGGCCAGCTTGATCCACACGTCCTCGACGCCCTTGACCACGACGCCCGGGTCCGCGTTGGTCCGGCGTTTGCGACCGCGGGCCGGCGGGACCGACTCGTCGATCTCCTCGGTGGCGGCCTCCTCGCCGCCGAGGGCCTGTACCAGCTTCTGCACGATGTTCTGCGCGGAGACATGGCCCTCGCCGATCGCCGCGTACAGCGCGGAGATGTCCGAGTAGCGCATCTCGTGGGCGAGCGTGACCAGGGAGTCACCGGTCAGGATGCGCTGGATCGGCAGGTTCTGCTTGCGCATGGCTCGGACGATGGAGTCCTTGCCCTGCTCGATCGCCTCGTCGCGGCGCTCCTTGGAGAACCAGGCGCGGATCTTGTTGCGGGCGCGCGGCGACTTGACGAAGCCGAGCCAGTCGCGGGAGGGGCCCGCGCCGGCCGCCTTGGAGGTGAAGACCTCCACCAGGTCGCCGTTGTCCAGGGTGGACTCCAGCGGGACGAGGCGGCCGTTGACCCGCGCCCCTATGGTGCGGTGGCCGACCTCGGTGTGCACCGCGTACGCGAAGTCGACGGGGGTGGCGCTCGCGGGCAGCGCTATGACGTCGCCCTTGGGGGTGAAGACGAAGACCTCGTTGCGGGAGAGGTCGAAGCGCAGGGACTCCAGGAACTCGCCGGGGTCCTCGGTCTCCTTCTGCCAGTCGAGGAGCTGCCGCAGCCACGCCATGTCGTTGAGGTGGTCGTCCTTGCCCTTGCCGGACGACCTGGGCGCGTCGGTACGGACCTTGGAGGCGCCGGCGACGGCCTCCTGCTTGTACTTCCAGTGCGCGGCGATGCCGTACTCGGCGCGGCGGTGCATGTCGAAGGTGCGGATCTGCAGCTCGACCGGCTTGCCGTTGGGCCCGATGACCGTCGTGTGCAGCGACTGGTACATGTTGAACTTGGGCATCGCGATGTAGTCCTTGAACCGGCCGGGGACCGGGTTCCATCGCGCGTGCACGGTACCGAGCGCCGCGTAGCAGTCGCGGACGGTGTCCACGAGGACGCGGATGCCCACCAGGTCGTAGATCTCCGCGAAGTCACGGCCGCGGACGATCATCTTCTGGTAGACGCTGTAGTAGTGCTTGGGGCGGCCGGTGACCGTCGCCTTGATGCGGGCCGCGCGCAGGTCCTGCTGGACCTCGTCGGTGACGATGGCGAGGTACTCGTCGCGCTTGGGGGCGCGCTCGGCCACCAGGCGGACGATCTCGTCGTACATCTTGGGGTAGAGGATCGCGAAGGCGAGGTCCTCCAGCTCCCACTTGATGGTGTTCATGCCGAGGCGATGGGCCAGCGGCGCGTAGATCTCGAGGGTCTCGCGGGCCTTCTTCTCCTGCTTCTCGCGCTTGAGGTAGCGCATGGTGCGCATGTTGTGCAGGCGGTCGGCGAGCTTGATGACCAGGACGCGGGGGTCCTTGGCCATG
The DNA here is from genome assembly GCF_039539045.1 of Streptomyces marokkonensis. Taxonomy (NCBI): domain Bacteria; kingdom Bacillati; phylum Actinomycetota; class Actinomycetes; order Kitasatosporales; family Streptomycetaceae; genus Streptomyces; species Streptomyces marokkonensis. Next base: position 4,267 of record NZ_BAABCQ010000093.1, on the reverse strand, counting down.
GCGACGACCATCTTGCGCACGGTCTCGGCCTGCGCGGCCTCGCCGAACTTGACCTTGTCGAGCTTGGTGACGCCGTCGACGAGGAGGGTGACCACGTCGCCGAAGTCGCGGCGCAGGTCCTCCAGGCCGTACTCGGTGTCCTCGACGGTGTCGTGCAGCAGCCCGGCCATCAGCGTGGCCGGGTCCATGCCGAGCTCGGCGAGGATGGTGGTGACGGCGAGCGGGTGCGTGATGTACGGGTCACCGCTCTTGCGCTTCTGGCCGCGGTGCCAGCGTTCGGCGACCTGGTAGGCGCGCTCGATCTGGCGCAGGGTCGCCGTCTCGATCTTGGGGTCGTTGCCGCGCACTATCCGCAGCAGCGGCTCCAGGACCGGGTTGTACGGGTTGGCGCGCTGCACGCCGAGGCGGGCGAGGCGGGCGCGGACGCGGTTGGAGGAGCCGGAGCGGGCGGGCTGGCCGGACGGCGTGCGGACGACGGGCGCGTTCCGGTCGCGCTCGGGCGGGATCGGCTTGGGGAGCGGCTGCTGCTCGGCCGGCTTGTCGACGGGCGCGGACGGGGCGTGCTGGATCGGCCCGCGGGTGTCGTTCTTCGCCTGTGGCGCGCTCGGTGCGGGCTTCGCCGCGGGCGCCGAGGCGGACTCGGGCTTTGCGGCGGTCAGTGGCTGGGCCTCGTCTGGCAAGAGGACTCCTCGTGCGCGATCCGGGTCCCCCGGTCAGGCTCCGGAAACCCCATGGTAGCGATCCTGCACCCCAGGACCGCCTTCAGGCCACTGTGAGGGCCGTCAACCCGAGAAACGCCTGAGGCGGGCGCCGGATTCCTCCGGGCCCGCCTCCGCTGCGCGACGCGAACTGTCAGACCGTGAGCAGCGCCTTCAGCGGTGCCCCGGCCAGGGCCGGCTCCAGACGGGCCCGCCCGCCGAGGAAGCCCAGCTCCATCAGGACGGCGAGCCCGGCGATCTCGGCGCCCGCCCGGCGGATGAGCTCCAGCGAGGCCCCGGCGGTGCCGCCGGTGGCGAGGACGTCGTCGACGACCAGCACCCGGTCGCCGGCGGCCAGGTCCTCGGCGTGCACCTCGATCTCGGCCGAGCCGTACTCCAGGTCGTACGCCTGGCTGAGGGTGGCTCCGGGGAGCTTGCCCGCCTTGCGTACGGGGATGAAGCCCAGACCCGCCCGTAGGGCCACCGGGGCGCCGAGGATGAAGCCGCGGGCCTCCAGGCCGACGACCTTGGTGGCGCCGGTGCGCTCGGCGGTCTCGGCGAGCGCGTCGGTCAGGGCGGTGAACGCGGCCGGGTCGGCCAGGAGCGGGGTGATGTCCTTGAACACCACTCCGGGCTCCGGGTAGTCGGCCACGTCCCGGATGCGGCTGAGCAGCAGCCGCGTGATGTCGGTCGTCTCGGTCATCGGCGCTTCCCCGAGGGTCGGCCGCGGCCCCTGGTACGGGACGCGGGCTGGTTGCGGGGGCCGACGACCGCGGGGGCCGCGTCGTCGGGCTCGTCGGCCTCGTCGTCGGCGTAGCGCTCCTCGTCGACGGCGTTCTCCGCCGGCTCGCCCTTCGCCGCGGCCTGGGCGCGCTTGGCGAGGACGCGCTTCTTGAGCGCCTTCATCTGCGGCTCGGCCTCCTTGAGGTCGGCGACCAGCGGCGTGGCGATGAAGATCGACGAGTACGCGCCCGCGGCGAGACCGACGAACAGCGACAGCGAGATGTCGTTGAGCATGCCGGCGCCGAGGACACCGCCACCGATGAAGAGCAGACCGCCCACCGGCAGCAGGGCGACCACCGTGGTGTTGATGGAGCGGACCAGGGTGCTGTTGATCGAGCGGTTGGCGATCTCGGCGTAGGTCCAGCGGGTCTGTTTGGTGATGTCCTTGGTCTGCTCCTTGAGACTGTCGAAGACGACGACCGTGTCGTAGAGCGAGTATCCGAGGATGGTCAGCAGACCGATCACCGTGCCCGGCGTGACCTCGAAGCCGACGAGGGCGTAGATGCCGACGGTGATGGTGATGTCGTGGACCAGGGCGATGAACGCGGCGATCGCCATGCGCCACTCGAACGCGATCGCCAGGTAGATCACCACGAGGACCATGAAGATCCCCAGGCCCTGCCAGGCCTTGTTCGCGATCTGGTCGCCCCAGCTGGGGCCGACCAGGTCGGCGTTGATCTTCTCCGCCGGGACGTCCAGGTCCTTCGAGAGCTGGTCCTTGATCGAGTCCGACTTGGCGGTGTCGGTGCCCGAGATCTGGATGCGGAGGCTGCCGTCGCCGAGCTTCTGGACGATCGCGTCGTGGCCGGAGGCCTCTTCCGCGTAGGTCTCGGCCTGGGAGACCGAGGCGCTCATGTTCTTCGGGGTGGTGAAGACCGCGCCGCCCTGGAACTCGATGCCCATGTGCAGGCCGCGCACCGCCAGGCCGACGATGGCCGTGATGGTGATGAGGATGGAGATGCCGTACCAGAGCTTGCGGTTCTTGACGAAGTCGTAACCGATCTCGCCGTGGTGCAGCCGGGCGCCGAGGTTGCCGAGCTTTCCCATCTCACGCCTCCTTCGGGTCGACGTGGCCGGCGGGACGGGCGGGGCGGCGCGTGCGGCGCAGCGGCGGCTTGGCACCCAGACTCTTCGGGTCGAGACCGGACCACTTGTGACCGCTCGCGAAGAACTTGCGCCGGGCCATCAGCGTCAGCAGCGGCTTGGTGAAGAGGAACACCACCACCACGTCGAGCAGCGTGGTCAGACCCAGGGTGAACGCGAAGCCCTGCACCTTGCCGACCGTGACGGCGAAGAGCACCGCTGCGGCCAGGAAGGAGACGAAGTCCGAGACCAGGATGGTCCGCCGGGCGCGCGGCCAGCCCCGCTCGACCGCGGGACGCAGCGACCGGCCCTCACGGATCTCGTCGCGGACGCGTTCGAAGTAGACGATGAACGAGTCCGCGGTGATGCCGATGGCGACGATGGCACCGCACACGGCCGGCAGGTTCAGCGCGAAGCCGATGGCCGGACCGAGCAACGACATGATCACGTATGTGAGGCCCGCGGAGACGAACAGCGAGGCGATGGCGATGAACGACAGACCGCGGTAGTAGACCAGCAGGTAGAGGATGACCAGGGCGAGGCCGATCGCGCCGGCGATCAGGCCTGCTTCGAGCTGCTCACCGCCGAGCGCGGCGGTGACGGTGGTGACGCTGTCCTCCTCGAAGGTCAGCGGCAGGGCGCCGTAGGACAGCATGTTGGCGAGGCCCTGGGCCTCTTCCTGGTCGAAGTTGCCGGAGATCTCCGCGTTGCCGCCGGTGAGCGCCTGGCTGACGTACGGGTCGGAGACGACCTCGTTGTCCAGGACGATGGCGAACTGGTTCTGCGGGGACTGGTTCTGCGCGAGCTTGCCGGTGATGTCGGCGAACTTCTTGGCGCCGCCGTCCGTGAACTTCATCGTGACGGTCCAGCCGGCGGCGGTCTGGGTGTTGTAGACGGCCTCGGACTCGTCGACGTCCGTGCCGTCGACCGCCGCGGGGCCGAGGACGTACTTCTGCCACTGGCCCTGCGCGTTCTGACCGCAGGCGAGCGTCGAGTCGCTCGGCTTCGTTCCTTCGCCGACCTTGGCCCGGGCCGCCTCGTCGGTGCAGTCCAGTGCCGCGTACTGGGCCTGGAGCTCGCCGTCGGCGTCGTTCGCGGGGGCGCTCGCGGAAGGCGACGCGCCGTCGGTTGCCGTGGCGGAGGGACTGGGGTCGGCCTTCAGGGCGTCGGTGAGGGCGCGGCCCTGGGAGGTGGCGCTCGCCGAGGGGGAACCGGACGGCGACGAACTCGCCTCGTCCTTGTCCGTGGCCTTGTCGGTGGCCTCGTCGGTCGCCTTGTCGGTGGCGCTCGGCGAGGGGCTGCCCGTCGCGGCGGCGCCGGACAGTTCGGTGGTGAGTACCGGGCGGAAGTAGAGCTTCGCCGTGGTGCCGACCTGCTCCCGGGCTTCCTCGGAGTCCGTCCCCTTGGGAATGTTGACGATGATGTTCCGGTCGCCCTGGGTCTGAACCTCGGACTCCTGGACACCGAGCCCGTTGACACGGCGTTCCATGATCTCGACGGCCGTGGCCATGTTGGACTTGTTGATCGCCGACTCCTGGCCGGCCTCCGGCACGGCCCGGAGCGTGATGCTCGTGCCGCCCGCCAGGTCGATGCCGAGGCGCGGAGTCGTGTGTCCGGAGGCGAACATGCCTCCCGTGAGCGCCACAATGGCGATCACAATCAGGGCCAGCGAGCGCCCGGGCCTACTCTGGGCGCTCGCGTTC